>JAFYPT010000082.1 GCA_017547425.1 Ruminiclostridium sp. | reverse complement strand
TTTTTTGTTTCAGGAGATAGAACTGGCTCCCTCTAAGAGGGAGCCTTTTTATTCTTCTGTTTTCTTGCCACCCGGGGGCTTTTTTGGTATAATGTAACATCAAACATGCAAAATGAGGAGGGAGACGGATATGGAGCTGATCCGCGGGGTGGACTGGCAGGGCATGGGGACCATGTTCCTGCGGATTTTTGCCATCCTGCTGTGCCTGGTGGTCCACGAGGTCTGCCACGGTCTGGCGGCCTACTGGCTGGGGGACCCCACCGCCAAGCGGAACAAACGCCTGTCTCTGAATCCCCTCCATCACCTGGATATCTTCGGCCTCATCATGATGGTCACCGTGGGCTTCGGCTGGGCCAAGCCTGTGCCGGTGGATCCCCGGTATTTCAAAAACCCCAAGAAGGGCATGGCCATCACCGCCCTGGCTGGGCCTCTGTCCAACTTCGTGCTGGCCTTTCTGGCGGCCTTTGGGGCCAATGCCCTGGCGGCGGCCATGACGGTGTACGGCCAGACCGGGGTCCTCATGACGGCCTTCTCCCTGTGCTATCTGCTCATCCTGCTGAACATCGGCCTGGGTGTCTTCAACCTGATCCCCTTCCCGCCGCTGGACGGCTCTAAAGTGGTGGCCATGTTCCTGCCCGACCGGCAGTACATCCGGTGGATGCAGCTGGAGCGGTACGGTATGGTTATCCTCATGGCCGTTCTGTGGTTCGGCTGGCTGGATACCTATCTGTACGCTGCCCGAACCTTCCTGGTGGACTTCATGCTTACCCGTACCGAGGGGATCTACTACCTGGTGCTGAACCTGTTGAGGTGACCCATGGAGCGGCCGGTATACTACATCAAAGGCGTGGTCCAGGAAAAGAACCAGGACGCCGGGGATTTTGTAGGCCCTCTGGACCTGATTCTCCACCTGCTGCGCAAACATAAAATCGCCATCCGGGACATTCCACTGGCCGACCTGCTGGAGCAGTATCTGGCCTGGATGTCCGCTCGACAGGCCATGGACCTGGAGGTGGCGGGGGAGTTCATCGAGATGGCCTCCCACCTGATGCTGTTAAAAACCAAGATGCTTCTGAAGGAAGAGGACCAGGAAGCCCAGTCCGAAATGGAAGAGCTGATGGCCTCCCTGGAAGCACGGGAACGCCACGCCAGCTACGCTCGGGTGAAAGAGGTCCTGGGCGGTCTGGAACTGCGGTATCTGGAAAACCGTTTGAGTTTCCCCAAGCCCCCGGAGGCATCCTTTGCCAAGCGGGTCTACCGCTATGAGCACAAGCCCGAGGACTTGACCCGGGCGGTGGAGGCCTGGCAGACCCGGCAGGGGAGAGCCCTGCCCCCGGACTGGAAGGAGTTCCGAAAGGTGGTTCGCCCGGAGCCCTATCGGGTGGAGCTGAAAGCCCGGGAACTGCTGGACATTCTGGAAGAGGAGGGACCCTCCTCTCTGTCCCGGCTGATTGCCCGGAGCGAGAGCCGTTCCGAGGTCACGGCGGTCTTTCTGGCTCTGTTGGACCTCTGCCGAAACGGTAAGGTCCGTCTGGCAGGCACCATGGAAGAACCGTTGATTTCTGTACCATAATTACGTTAGGAGGGGATGGCTTTGGAACAAAAGGAACTGAAAAGTGCTGTGGAGGCCATCCTCTTCGCCTTGGGGGAGCCTGTGGCCCAGGAACGCCTGGTGGAGGCCCTCCACGTTTCGCCCTACCTCATCGAGGAGGCCTGCACGGCCCTGGCCCGGGACTATGAGGAC
Source organism: Ruminiclostridium sp. (assembly GCA_017547425.1). Lineage (GTDB taxonomy): Bacteria > Bacillota > Clostridia > Oscillospirales > Oscillospiraceae > Evtepia. The sequence goes on along the minus strand of JAFYPT010000082.1, from coordinate 16,776 downwards.
CGGGAGGCTGGCATCCGTCTCATCCGACTGGAAGAGGACTGGCAGCTGGTCTCGGCCCCCCAGTGGGGGGACACCGTTCGACATCTCTTGTCCCGGCGAAAGCCGGATAAACTCTCCCCGGCGGCCCTGGAGACCCTGGCCGTGGTGGCCTACTTCCAACCGGTGACCCGGGTCTACATCGATCAGGTCCGCGGGGTGGATTCCTCCCACTCCCTGTCCCTGCTGCTGGACCGGGAACTGGTGGAACCCTGCGGCAATCTGGATGCCCCGGGACGGCCCAACCTCTACCGGACCACGGGGAATTTCCTTCGGTCCTTTGGACTGGCCAGCCTGGGCGACCTGCCCCCTCTGCCTGAGGGACTGACCCAGGAGGAAGGAGGGGATGACCTGTGACCGAAGTGGTAGGCGTGTACGCCGCTGTCCCTGTGGGATGGCTCATCTTCCTTGCCGTCCTGATCCTGCTGATCCTCATGGCCTTTGTGCTGCGGCTGGGGGTCCTGGCCTGCTATGATCAGGATGGCCCCTGGGTGAAGATCCGGGTGGGTCCCAAACTGATCCAGGTCTATCCTTTGAAGAAAGACCCGGCCAAGGAAGCAAAAAAACAGAAGAAAAAGGAAGCGAAAGCTGCGAAAAAGGCGGCTAAGGAGGCGAAAAAAGCCCAAAAGCCCCCGAAACCTAAGGCCAAGCGACCCATCGGCGGTCTGCTGGAGCTGGTGTGGGACCTCTTGCCGGTGGTCCAGTCGGCGGCCAGCCGCTTCCGCCATAAGCTCCGGATCGACGACCTGACCCTGGATGTGACCTGGGCCGAGGAGGATCCTGCCGATGCGGCCATCCACTACGGATACGGCTGGGCGGCGGCAGAGGCCATCCTGTCCTTCCTGGAAGCAAACTTTGTCATTAAAAACCGCCAGGTGGCCGTGCATGTGGACTTCCTGGAGGAAAAGCCCCGGGTGTACATCCGGGCAGGACTTTCCCTCACCCTGGCCCAGATCCTGGGTATCGGTCTGCGGACCGGCGTGGGGGTAGGAAAGGTCCTGTGGCACCATAGAAAAACCATCATCCCGCCTCGGGAACCAAACGGGGCTCAACAGAAGAAAGGGGAAGCCAACCATGGAAAACAATCGTCCGTTGAATGACATGCTCGCCACTACCATCCAGCAGATCCGGGACACCGTAGATGCCAACACCGTCGTGGGTGAGCCCATTATGGTGGGCGAGGTCACCCTCGTTCCCATCTCTAAGATCTCCTTCGGCTTCGGCACCGGCGGCTCTGAGTTCCCGGCCAAGGCCGACGCCAACAAGGCCAACCCCTACGGCGGAGGCGGCGGGGCCGGTGTGAAGATCACTCCCGTGTGCTTCCTGTCCGTGGTGGGCACCAACGTCCGGGTCCTGCCTGTGGCCTCTCCCGTGGAGGGCAGCGTGGACCGTGCCGTGGAGATGATCCCCGACATCCTGAATAAGGTGGGCGAGTTCCTGGACAAGAGAAAGGAAAAGTCTGCGGATACCATTTGACCTTCCGGCCATACTAAAAGAGATTCTTTTGGTATGGAGGAATGTCTGTGAAACAATTTCTTGCAGCCCTGGGGGTGCTTGGCATCCTGATGACCGGGCTGCCTGCCCAGACCCAAGCGGCGGAGGTTCCGGCGGTTTCCGCGGCCTCCGCCCTTTTGATGGACGGGGAGAGCGGTCGTATCCTGTTTTCCCACAACGCCAACGAGCCCCGGGCCATTGCCAGCATCACCAAGCTCATGACCGCCCTGGTGGCGGCGGAATGCCTGGAGGACCTGTCTCAAACCGTCATCATCCAACCCAATTGGACGGGGATCGAGGGGACCTCCCTCTACCTGAAACCGGGGGAGGAACTGACCTGTGAGACCCTTCTCTACGGCCTTCTCCTCCACTCGGGGAACGACGCCGCCGTGGCCCTGGCGGAGATCTGCGCCGGGGACACCGGGACCTTCGTGTCCTGGATGAACCAGCGAGCGGCTGACCTGGGGATGACGGGGACCCACTTTTCCGACCCCAACGGTCTGGGGGATGAAAACCATTACTCCACCGCTCTGGACATGGCCAAGCTGGGCCGGGCCTGTCTGGAAAATGATGTGGTAGCCCCCATCCTGGCCACCCGGTCTATTACCCTGGAAGGGCGGAGCTTTACCAACCACAACAAGCTCTTGTGGCAGTACCCCGGCTGCACCGGCATGAAGACGGGCTACACCCGCCAAGCCGGGCGGACTCTGGTGTCCAGCGCAGAGCGGGAGGGGCAGACCCTCCTCTGCGTGACCCTGGACGATGGCAACGACTGGGCCGACCACACCGCCCTCCTGGACTACGGCTTCGACACCTGGCCCCGGCAGGTGCTGGTGGAGGAGGGCGAGGTCCTGGGTCAGGTCCGGGTGGAGGGAAGCCTTTTGCGGCAAGTCCCTGTAACAGCCCATCGGACCTTGGGCTTTCCCTTGCGGGAAGGGGAAGAAGTTACCCTGGAAATTCAACTTCCAGATGCAATCCAGGCCCCGGTCAGCGAGGGTGAGATTGCTGGTTCCGTCATTTTCTGGCTGGGGGACCGCCAGGTGGGGCAGACCTATCTGGTCTGGGGTTCCTCTGCGGGGCGGGACGTGATCAGCCGGGATTCTCCCCACACACCCCTGGGCATTTTGAAAAAGCTGGCAGGGGACAAGTAATCAAGAAAAAGGAGACGTCTATGGAAGATCGTCTGCAAAAGATCCTCTCGGCGGCGGGCATCTGCTCCCGCCGCAAGGCTGAGGAATACATAACCGCCGGACGGGTCACCGTCAATGGCCAGACCGCCTCTCTGGGTGACCGGGCAGATCCGGACCGGGACGTGGTGGCCCTGGACGGGAAAGAGGTCATCCGACCCGGGAGCCGCACCGTCCTTATGCTCTATAAGCCCCGCGGGGTGGTGACCACCCTGTCCGACGAAAAGGGCCGCAAGAACGTAGCCGACCTGGTGAAGGACTGCCCCGCCCGGGTGTGGCCGGTGGGCCGTCTGGATATGGACTCCGAGGGTCTTCTCCTCCTTACCGATGACGGGGAGCTGACCAACACCCTCATCCATCCCCGCCATGAGGTGGAGAAGGAGTATCTGGTTTGGGTCACGGGGTTTACCCCGGAAGGGGCCGACCGTCTGGCTCTTCCAATCACCCTGGATGGCCAGACCCTTCGGCCTGCCAAAGTGAAGGTCCTCCGTCGGGAAGGGGAGCGGACCGTCCTGTCGGTCACCATCCATGAAGGAAAGAACCGCCAGGTCCGCAGAATGTGCTCCTTCTGCGGCATGACCGTCCGGCGGCTCAAGCGGATCCGGGAGGGAAACCTCCACCTGGACAAGGGCCTGAAACCCGGTCAGTGGCGGCCTCTGACCCAGGAGGAACTGGATAGTTTGCTGTGATTTCTGTCCTGCAAGAGTGTGATTTTTTTCTTGCAAATCAAGGCGAAGAGAGATATAATATTCTCAAACAATGGGGGATGGGAGGAAATCCCGCCCTAAAACCGAAAATTCCCCGTCATTTTTGGGGTATTAGCAGAGCGACCATCCGGCCGCATAATCGGAGGACGATTACATGGCAAAAGATATTTTAGCGCTCATCAGCAGCAAGATGAACACCTTTTCCAAGGGTCAGAAACTCATCGCAAACTACATCCTCACTTCGTATGACAAGGCCGCTTTCATGACGGCCAGCAAGCTGGGCAAGACCGTCCACGTCAGTGAATCCACCGTGGTTCGCTTTGCCTCGGAACTGAAGTATGACGGCTATCCTGCCATGCAGAAGGCCCTGCAGGAGATGATCCGCAACAAGCTCACCTCCATCCAGCGGATCGAGGTGTCCAACGACATCATCGGCAACCAGGACGTGGTGTCCTCCATCATGCAGTCGGACATGGAAAAGATCCGCCTGACCATGGAGGAGCTGGACCGGGAGAGCTTTGACGCAGCGGTGGAAGCCATCGTCAACGCCAAGAAGATCTACATCCTGGGCACCCGTTCTTCCGGCGCGCTGGCCGGTTTCATGTCTTTCTACTTCGGCCTCATGTTTGACAACGTGGTCCATGTGGGCGAGTCTGCCAACCAGGAGATCTTTGACCAGATCGTCCAGGTGGGCGAGGGTGACGTGACCATTGGTCTGTCCTTCCCCCGATACTCCCGACGGACCGTCCGGGCCATCAACTTTGCCCATGAGCGGGGCTCCAAGGTCATTGCCATCACCGACAGCCACTCCAACGCCATGGCCAAGGCGGCAGACTATGTCCTCCTGGCCAAGAGCGACATGGCCTCTGTGGTGGACTCCCTGGTGGCTCCCATGAGCCTCATCAACGCCCTGCTGGTGGCCATCGCCCGGAGCAAGTCCGACGTGGTGGATCACTTCGAACGCCTGGAGAACATCTGGGAAGAGCATGGCATTTTCGTCAGTATGGAGGAAGATAATCAATGATGCAGACCCATGTGGTCGTGGTGGGCGGCGGCGCAGCCGGTATGATGGCTGCCCTGGCCGCCCGGGAGGCAGGGGCCAGCGTGACCCTGCTGGAGCCCAACGAAAAGCTGGGCCGCAAGCTTTACATCACCGGCAAGGGCCGGTGCAACCTCACCAACAACACCACCGTGGAGGGTGTCCTGAACAACGTGCCCCGGAACAGCCGGTTCCTGTACAGCGCGGTGACCAAGTTCCCTCCCTCTCAGGTAATGGAATACTTTGAAAAACTGGGCGTCCCTCTGAAGACCGAGCGGGGGGGACGCGTTTTTCCGTGTTCTGATAAGGCGGCCGATGTCATCGACGGCCTGTTTTTCGGTCTGAAGAAGGCAAAGGTGACCATCCGCCGGGCCAAGGTCCAGAGCCTGGAACTGTCTGAAACCGGGGTCACCGGCGTCATCCTCACTGACGGGGAAGTGATCCCCGCTGATGCGGTCATCGTGGCCACCGGCGGCGTGTCCTATGTGGGCACCGGCTCCACCGGTGACGGTTACCGTCTGGCCCAGGAGGCTGGTCACAAGGTGGTAGCTCCCAGAGCCTCCCTGGTCCCCCTGGTGGAGGACGGGGACACCTGCGGCAAGATGCAGGGCCTGTCCCTGAAAAATGTCACCCTTACCCTGAAGAACCAGAAGAAAAAGGTGGTCTTCCAGGAGCAGGGGGAGATGCTCTTCACCCACTTTGGCATCTCTGGCCCTCTGGTCCTGTCGGCCAGCGCCCACGGAGACTGGACCAAGGACAAGTACAACGCCATCATCGACCTGAAGCCTGCTTTGGACGAGGCCAAGCTGGAAGCCCGCATCCTGCGGGACATCTCCGAAGCCCCCAACAAGGCCTTTCATAACTTCCTGGAGGGCCTGGCCCCCCGTCTTATGGTTCCCGTTCTGTGTGAAAAGGCGGACATCGACCCGGACCTGCCGGTGAATGCCATGACCAAGGGCCAGCGCCGCCGCCTGATGGAGACCATGAAGCAGTTTATCATTCCCATCTCCGGCACCCGTCCGGTGAATGAGGCCATCATCACCGCCGGTGGCGTGAAGACCGGGGAAATTGACCCCGGCACCATGATGTCCAAGAAAACCCCCGGTCTGTTCTTTGCCGGGGAGGTCATTGACGTGGATGCCTACACCGGCGGCTTCAACCTGCAGATCGCCTGGTGCACCGGCCGTGTGGCCGGTCTCAGCGCTGCCGCCTATCGGAAGGAGGAACTGGCATGAGAACCTATAGCATTGCCATCGACGGTCCCTCCGGGGCCGGAAAGAGTACCCTGGCCAAGGCCCTGGCGGCCAAGCTGGGGTTCCTCTATGTGGATACCGGCGCCATCTACCGCACCGTGGGCCTTTATGTGGCCCGTCAGGGAGGAGACTGCGCCAAAGAGTCCGACGTTTTGCCCCGTCTGCCGGAGATCAACATTTCCATGGAGTATGGGGAGGACGGACTCCAGCACATGATCCTCAACGGGGAAGATGTGACCACCGATATCCGAAAGAATGAGGTCTCCCGCTATGCTTCCCAGGTGTCCCCCATCCCCGGGGTGCGTGCCTTCCTGCTGGAGATGCAGCGGTCCATGGCCCGGGAGAACAGCGTCCTCATGGACGGCCGTGACATCGGCACCGTGGTCCTGCCCGACGCCGACCTGAAGATCTTCCTGACCGCCTCTGTGGAGGAGCGGGCACGCCGCCGCCACAAGGAACTGTTGGAAAAGGGCCAGGAGATCGACTTCGAGACTGTGAAGCAGGAGATCGCTGACCGGGACTACGCCGACACCCACCGGGCGGTGGCTCCTCTGAAGCAGGCCGAGGATGCCGTGGTGGTGGATACCTCGGACCTGGACCTGGCCGGCAGTCTGGAGGCCCTGTATACTCTGGTGAAAGAGAGGCTTGACATTTGACCAAATATGAATTCATGTATTCCGCCAGCAAGATCGTCTTCAACGTGGCGAGCTTTCTGAAACCCAAGCGGGTGTATGGTGTGGAGAACGTGCCCGAAGGGCCTGCGGTCATTTGCGCCAATCACGCCCATTTCTCTGATCCCTTCTACATCATCCACGCCATTCCCCGCCGCCATAAGATTTGGGTCATGTCCAAGGACGAGGTCCGCCACTGGCCGGTGGTGGGTCCCCTGCTGGCCTGGAGCGAGTTTATCATCTTCGTCAAGCGGGGCAAGGCAGACATTGGGGCGGTGAAATCTGCCCTGAAGGCCTTAAAGGGCGGGGAAAAGCTCCTCATCTTCCCCGAGGGCACCCGCCACGACGAGATCGGCGAGGGGAAGACCGGCGCAGCCATGATGGCCATTCGCTCCAATGTCCCCATCCTGCCGGTCCATATTTCTTCCCAGCGGAAGTTCTTCCGTCCCATCGAGATCCGCTTCGGCCAGCCCTACATGCCCTTCACCGAGGACCGGAAGGCCAACGCGGAGGACTACCAAGTCGCCACCGATGCCCTCATGGAGAAGATCAAGGTCCTGGGCCAGGAGGAGAAGGCATGAGAGAGGTCATTCTGGCCAAGTCTGCTGGGTTCTGCTTTGGCGTTCGCCGGGCTGTCCAGCTGGCGGAGGAGATCGCCGACCAGGGAAAGCCCTATGTGATGCTGGGCCCTGTCATCCACAACGACAACGTCATTGAGGATCTGGCTGCCCGGGGAGTGGGCTGCGTCCATGCCATCGAGGAAGTACCTCCCGGCTACGGAGTTATCATCCGCTCCCACGGAGAGCCCAAAGCGGTCTACGACCGACTGGAGAAGATGGGCTGCCCCATCGCCGACGCCACCTGCGTGAAAGTCTCCCAGATCCACCAGATCGTGAAGGAGGCCAGCGACCGGGGCCGTCAGGTCATCATCATCGGCTCCCCGGAACACCCGGAGGTCAAGGCCATTGCCGGGTGGTGTGAGAGGGCTGAGATCTTCCGAAACGTGGAAGAATTGGGGGCATTTCTGGATGAAACCAAAGAAAATCCACAAAAACCCGTCACCCTGGTCTCCCAAACTACATCTACGGATAAAATTTGGACTCCGTGCAGAGAAAAAGTAAAAAAAGAGTGTACAAACGCAGAAATATTTGATACAATATGTGATGCTACGTGTAAGCGGCAATCAGAAGCACAGAGACTGGCGGAGCACTGCGGCGCGATGATCGTCATTGGCGACCGGAAAAGCTCCAACACCAACCGACTTGCTGAGTTATGCCGGGCGCACTGCCCGCTGGTTTTCCACATCAGCCGGGCTGAGGAGCTTGACCGGAGTATGGTAAGCGGGGTAGCTTCTGTGGGAATCACCGCCGGTGCGTCGACACCGGGGTGGATAATTAAGGAGGTAAACAACAAAATGAGCGAAGAGCTGAACAACGTTATGGAGATCGAAGAGTCTTTCGCAGACATGCTGGAGAGATCCATCAAAACTTTAAATACTGGTGATAAGGTGGTCGGTATCGTTACCGGCATCACCAACACCGAGATCAACGTCGACCTGGGCACCAAGCACGCTGGTTACATCCCCCTGTCCGAGCTGACTGACGACCCCTCCCTGAAGGTTGAGGACATCGTCAAGGTTGGCGACGAGATCGAGACCTATGTCATGCGCGTCAACGACATGGAAGGCGTTGCCACCCTGTCCAAGAAGCGTCTGGACACCGTGAAGAACTGGGACACCATCGAGGCTGCTGTTGAAGAGAAGACCGTCATGGAAGGCGTTGTCACCGAAGACAACAAGGGTGGCGTCGTCGTCAACGTCAAGGGCATCCGCGTGTTCGTTCCCGCTTCTCAGACCGGCATGCCCCGCGGCGCTGACCTGTCCGAGATGCTGAAGGAGCGCGTCCAGCTGCGCATCACCGAGGTCAACCGTTCCCGCCGTCGTGTGGTCGGTTCCATCCGTGCTGTCGCTGCTGAGGCTCGTGCTGCTAAGGCTGCAGAGGTCTGGGAAGGCATCGAGGTTGGCAAGAAGTACGAGGGTACCGTTAAGTCCCTGACTTCTTACGGCGCATTCGTCGACATCGGCGGCGTTGACGGCATGGTCCACGTTTCCGAGCTGTCCTGGAGCCGCATCAAGAACCCCGCAGAGGTCGTCTCTGTTGGCGATGCAGTTTCCGTCTATGTCATCTCCTTCGATCCCGAGAAGAAGAAGATCTCCCTGGGCATGAAGGATCACTCCCAGGATCCCTGGTCCGTCTTCACCTCCACCTACGAGGTCGGCTCCGTGGCTTCCGTCCGCGTTGTCAAGCTGATGACCTTCGGTGCTTTCGCTGAGATCGTTCCCGGCGTTGACGGCCTGATCCACATCTCTCAGATCGCTGACCACCGCATCGAGAAGCCCGGCGACGCTCTGGAAGAGGGCCAGGTTGTTGACGTGAAGGTCACCGACATCGACATGGACCGCAAGAAGGTCTCCCTGTCCATCCGCGCACTGCTGACCGAGGGCGCTGAGGAAGAGGCAGAGGACGCTGAGTAATCTCAGTTTCTGAACAAAGCTGGTTCCAATTCAAACCATTACCGGCAGAACACAGAATCAAGAAAGGGGGACTGCCGCATGGCTGGTCCCTCTTTTTTTGACAAAATAAAAGGGTGGTTTTCGGGAGAACCTAAATCCACCCAGAAGAATGGAGGACAAACCATGGTTACCATTACCAAAGACACCATTGTGGGCGACATCCTGGATATCGCACCCGAGACCGCACCCGCATTCCTGGAGATCGGTATGCACTGCCTGGGCTGCCCCGCATCCCGCAACGAGACCGTGGAGATGGCTTGCATGGTCCACAACGAGAACGTTGATGACCTGGTCAAGAAGCTCAACGAGCTGATCGAGGCAAACAAGAAGTAATCAAACAACCGGAAAGAGGCGGGCATCCGCCTCTTTTTCTTGTAAAGAGAGGAACTTCTATGAAAGAACTGGAACTTACCCCACGGCTCATGGCCATTGCCGACCAGGTCCCCCAGGGGGCCAAACTGGCCGACGTGGGCACCGACCATGCCTACCTGCCTGTGTATCTGCTCCTCCGGGACCGGATCTGCAGCGCCGTGGCCTCTGATGTGAACGAGGGTCCCCTCCAGAGAGGCCGGGAGACCGCCCGGACCTATGAGGTGGATGAAAGCAAGATCGCCTTCCGTATCTGCGACGGTCTGGCCGGGGTGGAGTCCCACGAGGCCGACACCGTGGCCATCTGCGGCATGGGAGGCGAGCTCATTGCCCGGATCCTGGGTGCTGCCCCTTGGACCCACGAGGCTCTCCTCCTCCTTCAGCCCATGAGCTCCCAGCCGGAGCTCCGCCAGTGGCTCATCGCCAACGGCTACACCATCCAGCGGGAGCTGGTGGTGAAGGAAGGGGAGAAGTACTATGTGATCCTCACCGTTACCAGCGGAATCTCCCAGCCCTACACCCCGGCAGAGCTGTTTGTGGGCCGCCAGCAGGCAGGGGAGGTCAATCCCCATCGCGGCGCCTATCTGGCCGATCAGCTCCGCCGCCGGGAACGTGCCCTCCAGGGCATGAAGCAGGGCAACCCCGCCCCTGAGGTGCTGGCCCAGGAGGAAGCTCTGCTGGCTGGATTGAAAGACATGGAAAAGGAGTGGAACGCATGGCAACGGTAAGAGAGATCTATGACCTGCTGGACCAGAAGGCACCCTTCCGGTATCAGATGGGTTTTGACAACGCAGGCTTCCTGGTGGGGCGGGGGGACCGGGAGGTCTCCAAAGTCCTGGTGGCCCTGGACATCACTCCTGAAGTCATCGCTGAGGCCGTGGACACCGGCTGCCAGCTCATCGTGGCCCATCACCCCGTCATCTGGGGCCAGATCGGTCAGGTGAACGACCAGACCTCCACCGGCCGGAAGCTTCTGACCCTCATCGAGAACGGCATCGCCGCCATCTGCGCCCACACCAACCTGGACGCTGTGGAGGAGGGGGTCAACGCGGAACTGGCCCGCCGCATGGGTATGCTGGACCCTGTTCCCCTGGAAGTGGACGGGGAGGACGAGAGGGGTGTCCCTTACGGCATTGGCCGGGTGGGCACTCTGCCCGCTCCCATGACCCTGGCCGACTTTGCCGCCTTTACCAAGAGGGCTCTGGACCTGGATGGGGTCCGCGTCCTGGACGCCGGGGTTCCCGTGTCCAAGGTGGCGGTGGGCGGCGGCGCCTGCGGCTCTATGCTTCCCCTGGTGAAGGCCCAGGGCTGCGACACCTTCGTGACCTCCGACCTGAAGCACGACCTGTATCTGGAGGCCCGTGACATGGGTATCAATCTGCTGGATGCCGGCCACTATTCCACCGAGACTGTGGTCTGCCCCGTGGTGAAGACCTGGCTGGAGACCGCTTTCCCCGGCCTGACTGTGGAAGTTGCCGTGAACCAGGGCGAGGTTTTTGCATATTTCTAAGGCCAGACCCTTGCCAAGGACAGCCCTCTGTGATAAAATTACTTGGTTAAAGACTGCGTACGGGCGGTTTGCCCGACAAAGATATTAGATAGTAAGAAGGGAACGATACCTATGTCCGGACATTCCAAGTGGCATAATATTCAGAAGACCAAGGGCGCCGCTGACGCAAAGCGCAGCGCTGCTTTCACCAAGATCGCCAAGGAGATCATCGTGGCTGTTAAGGCCGGCGGCTCCGGCGACCCCGCAAACAACTCCCGCCTGGCTACCGTCATCGCCAAGGCAAAGTCCGCCAACATGCCCAACGACAACATCAAGCGCACCATCGAGAAGGCCCTGGGCTCCAACAACACCGACAACTACGAGTCCGTGGTTTACGAAGGCTACGGCCCCAACGGCGTTGCTGTCATCATCGAGGCTCTGACCGACAACCGTAACCGCACCGCTCCCGAAATGCGTCACCTGCTGGACAAGTACGGCAAGGGCCTGGGCGCTACCGGCTGCGTGTCCTGGTCCTTCGACCGCAAGGGCGTGCTGGTCATGGTGGACGAGGACGGCGAGCTGGACGAAGATACCGTCATGATGGACGCTCTGGACTGCGGTGCAGCCGACCTGGAAGTGGACGGCGAGGTCTTCACCGTCTACACCGAGCCCGATGACTGTGGCGCTGTGGCAGCTGCCATGCAGGAGAAGGGCTACGTCTTCGCCTCCGCACAGGTGGAGATGGTCCCCCAGAACTACGTCAAGCTCACCGACGCCGGCGACATCAAGAACATGGAGAAGCTCATCGACATGCTCGAGGACAACGACGATGTCCAGAACGTGTACCACAACTGGGAAGACTAATTCCAAATACTTCAATCACCTCTTTGCGTTATGGCAGAGAGGTGATTTTTTCTTTACATATATCGATTTTACCGATATAATTAGTGCAATTATATCGGGCTTGGACTGAGAACGACCGAGGAGGTGCCTATGGAAAAGAGCATGATAAAGGTTGCCAGAGGGCTGGAACCAGCTGACCTGGTTCTGAAAAACGGCAAGGTGCTCAATGTGTTTACCGAAGAGTTTCTGGTTGGTGATGTGGCCATCGTCGGGGATACGATCGTCGGCGTGGGTGAATACAGCGGAGAGCGAGAGATCGACTGCAGCGGAAAGTGTATTGTTCCCGGCTTCGTGGACTCCCATGTGCATATCGAATCCTCCATGGTCACTCCCTTGGAATATGCCAAATACGTTGTGCAGCGAGGGACCACCAGCATCGTTGCAGACCCCCATGAGATCGTGAATGTCTGCGGTGCCCGAGGAATGGACTACATTCTGGACGCATCGGAAAACATTCCGCTGAACGTGATGGTGATGGTCCCGTCCTCTGTGCCGGCTACAGACATGGAGACCAACGGTGCAGGAAAGTTCCTTGCAGAGGATATCAGACCCTACTTAGACCACCCCAGAGTTCGAGGTCTGGGGGAAATGATGCGCTTTGTGGATGTGCTCAATGAGCATGAGGAAACCATGGAGAAGATCCAGGCGTTTTCGGATGGGATCATCGATGGCCATGCGCCTGGTATCACCGGAAAGGACGTGCAGGCTTACCGTGTGGCGGGAATCTTGAATGACCACGAATGTGCTACGGCGGAGGAAGGACTGGAACGTCTGCGGGCCGGGTTCTATGTGCTGATTCGGGAAGGAAGCGGTGCGAAAAATCTGGAAGCCCTGGTAAAGGGATTTTTGGAGGCGGGCGTGTCCCTGGAGCGATGCCTGTTCTGCAGCGACGACCGCCATTTGGAGGCCATCGAAACGGAAGGGCACATGGACCTGTGCGTCCGCAAAGCCATTCAGCTGGGCGTTCCCGCAGCCAAGGCCTATAAGATGGCATCCTACAATGCGGCCCAATTTTATGATATCCCTCGGGCAGGGGCTGTGGGCGCTGGACATGTGGCAGACCTGGTCGTGCTGGACGATGTGGAAACGGCAAAGGTTTCCATGGTCATCAAGAGCGGCAAGCTGGTGGATGAGGAGATGCTGTCCGGGTATGCGCACGGGTTGAAGGACGAGAGCCTTCTCCATACCGTGATCCTCCCTGAAGTTACCGTGGAGAAAATCCAGTGTGCAAGGAAGGAGAGGAACCACGTGCTGGAGATGGTTCCCAACCAGCTGCTGACCCTTCACCGGGAGGAAGAAGTGCCGGGTACCCATGGAACTTTTGTGCCCAATGGCGAATATGGGAAACTGGTGGTGGCGGAGCGCCACGGAAAAAATGGAAGGATTGGTGTTTGCCCGGTCAAAGGGTATGGGATCGCAAACGGTGCGGTGGCAACCACGGTGTCCCACGATTCCCATAATATCATTGCCGCCGGGGATAACGACCGGGATATTGTGTGCGCCATCAATCACCTCAGAGAGATTCAGGGTGGCTATGTCATTGTATCCGAGGGGAAGGTGGTGGGTGCGTTGCCCCTTCCCCTGGCCGGCCTTATCAGCCTGGAAGATGTGAACCAGGTTCAGAAACAAACCGCCCACATGGTTGAGACGGCAAGAAGCATGGGGGTGCCGGAGGGAATCGACCCCTTTACGACCCTGTCCTTTATGGCCCTGACCGTCATTCCGGAAATCCGACTGACGGAACGAGGGGTGTTTGATGTGACCCGAATGGAATTTGTTTGAGTCAATCGGGGAAGGAGGGACATCGTGGAGAACTACACCACCACGTTCACCATCGACGAAACCATGGAAAATTTCGCCGTGTCCTTTTTCGAGGGAACTGTCATCGCCACATCCGAAGAGCTTCTATAAAAAACCACCCGCTCAGCCGAGCGGGTGGTTTACGTTTAACCCATCTTACGGGTCCAATTGTAGGCGATGGTGGTGTACAGGGTCACGGTGATGAGATATTCTGCGACGCTCTGGGTGGTGAAGATGGACAGGTCAGCCGAGAACAGGTACCGGCCCAACAGACCCAGGGAGGAGAAGATGAAGACCATGATCAGGATGCGCAGAGAGTAACCGTGGCCGTAGATCTTGCTCATCAGCATACCCAGTGCACCAAAGAACAGCAGGAAGCAGAGGAGAGGAAGGATCTTGATGTCGGGTTCAAACATGCGGCTCAGGGGGAACTGATAGCCGCTGAGGATGGCCGTGACGCACCAGAGCATGGCCAGGAAAAAGATTTGGGTGGCTTTGTCGTTTTTCATAGATAGGATTCCTTTCGGGATTACGTAATATCGAGGATGACCAGTTCGGGGTTATTGAAGAGCCGGGGGATGCGGGTGGTCTCCCGAGCCAGTCCCCGGCTCACCAGGAAGGTGCAGTCGGGGAAGTCGTATCGGCCCCCGGCATATTGGGGGAAGAAGCCCTGGTTGGGGGCCAGCAGGCCGTTCAACAGACCGGGGATTCGCCACTGACCGCCGTGGGCATGGCCGGAGAGGATCAGGTCAAACACGCCGTAGGAGCGGTACTGGTCGATAAGCTCCGGGCGGTGAGACAGGAGAATGGTGAAGAGGTCGGGGTCCGCCTGAACAGCAGCCTGGGCCAGTTGGAGGTCCATGGTGTCCTGTCCCACCCCCTCCGGGTCGTCCACGCCACAGATTTGGATGGTCTGGCCATTCAGGAGCAGAGAAATACAGTCGCCCTCCAGGACTGTAGCCCCGGCAGAGCGGAGGAAGTCCTTGATGCCGTCCATGTCCTCGGTGCGGTACTCGTGGTTCCCCGAGACGTAATAGGTGGGATAGGTCTTGGACACTTCCGTTACAAAAATTTCGCCCTTTTCCCTGGGGATATCGTCGTCGATGATGTCCCCTCCCAGAAGGACCGCATCGGGATTTTGGGCGGAAATGGCAGTCAGCAATTCTTCCTGCCGTTCGCCGTAGTCACAGGAGTGCAGGTCGGTGACCAGAGCCAGCCGAATGGGAGACTCTACCTCTGGGGATTCCACTTCATAGAATACGGTCACCATTTCGTCGGTAGAACCCACCAGGAAAAGAGCGGCCGTCCCCAGGAGGAGGACGGCCAGGGCAACGAGAAGCCCTTTCTTTGCAAGTACGTTCATAAGCCTTTAACCAAGGGTGAACAGGACCCGGGCGTTGGGGTCTGCCATACGGACCAGAATGGTGGCGACCTCTGCGCGGGTGATGGGATCGTTGGGACGGAAGGTGCCGAAGCTGTCATTGCCAGCCAGGATGCCTGCCCGGTAGAGCTTGTAAATCGCAGCGTCGGAACGATACACATCGGGAATGGAACCAGAGGGAACATTGTTGACGGCCGGCAGGGCCTCGGTCGGCAGGGCGTTGGCCACAATGGCAGCGAATTCCTGGCGGGTCAGGGTGGCGTTCATGTTAGCAGGGACGTTGCCGATGATCCCCTGGCTGAGGGCATAATCGGAATAGGCCTTATGCCAGGGAGAGGTGGAGGAGAAGGCGCCGCTGCCGGTGGTGAAGATTTTTCGCATACGGGCGGCCAGGGTGATGGTCTGAGCGGCGGTGACTTGGTCGTTGGGGTGGAACTTGGTGGTCTCCACGCCGTTCATCAGGCCATAGGCATAGACACTGGCGATGCTGTTGTAGTACCAGGCGGTCTTGGGCACGTCGGTGAAAATGCCGTTGTAGGCGGCGGTCTTGTGGAAGCCTACGCCGGTGGTGGTCCACTTGGCGGTCAGGGTGTGGCCGCTGGTGGTGGAGATCACAGAGGAATTGTTCACCAGCTTGCCGGCGGGGGTATACCAACCCAGGAAGGCTGCTCCTGTCTTGGTAGGGGTGGGGAGCTGATAGGTGGACCAGGGCTGGGTCAACTGGTACTGGTTGGAGACCGTGCCGCCGTTGGCATCATAGGTGACGGTGAGGTACCCCTGTTTCACCTGGAAGGTGTGCCAATCGGAGTTGGTGTAAGTCCAGGGGTTTGCATTGGCGTTGGTGGCCTGGACCTTCACCCGGTAGGTTCCCGGAGGCAGGGGATTCAGAGAGGCGGGAGAGGTGACATAGAAGTGGTACTGATAGTCGGCCTTCCAGGTGCCGTCGGCCTGCTTCTGCTCCACATACATGTTGTAATGGGTGGTCTGGCTGGTGGCCCCCCAAGAGATGGAGATGCTGTCCCCGGTGCCATAGACATCGGCTGGCTTGGCCATTTTGGGAGCCGAGGGAAGGGCAACGTTGGGTAAAATGGTGTCCTTGCCGGAGAGATTGGCCTTGAAGCAGATCAGGCCACCGATAGTGCCGTTGTACTCAGACAGAAGCTTCTTAGCGGCAGCGCCAGAGTCAAAAATCTTCACGTCGGAGCCCACCACCTGATCCACGGCAACGAAGTGACCGCTGTACTTCACACGGGCGATGACATAGTAACCACTGGCCCGCAGCTGACTGACCTTAGAAGCGATTTCAGACATGGGCGTGGAGGTGTCAAAGAACTCCTGGTTGGTGAAGTAGAACCGGGGGGAGGTGTTGTAGGTGATCTGACCGAAGGACAGCAGAGCATCCTGGGAACTGGTCTGGCTGTGGCTGATGTATCCCTGCTTGTCCAACCAGTCCCGGAGGGTGCCGGGATTCAGGCTGGCCGGGTCATAGGCCCCGGAGTGACACATGAGCACGGCAATGGAGGAGATCAGGCAGCCGGACCCGCCAAAGGTATGCAGGTCTCCCAGTGGGGTGCTGCCCCAGGCGGGGTCTCCCTGTCGCCAGGTGGTGTAGTCGGTGCTGTAATTGGTGCCGTTATAGACAGACGTTCCGGCGGCGCTGGCCAGAGGGGCTGGCAGCAGGGTGAGGACCATCACCAGGGCCAGGAACGCAGGTAACATTCTTTTTCGCACGTTCAATGCCTCCTTTTCATGGGTATGGAGTCTGTACATAGTAATACAGCTTCAGTATGGCATAAAATAGTAGAAAAGTCCAGTAAATAGGTGAAATTGTAAGATTTCTGCAATGAAAGGGCTGCGGGCCAGGACAAATTTGTC
>JAFYPT010000081.1 GCA_017547425.1 Ruminiclostridium sp. | reverse complement strand
TTTGCATTCTATTTTCAGAGAGGAGGTCCCTGCCATGTCCCATTCCTTCTTTGCGTACATCGCCCGGATGCGGTACATCGGCCGTTGGGGCCTCATGCGCAACACCGTCCAGGAGAACATCCAGGAGCACAGCCACATGGTGGCCGTCCTGGCCCACGCCCTGGCGGTCATCCGCCGGGACAAGTTCGGCGGAGAGGTGGATCCCGGTCATGTGGCCGCCGTGGCCCTCTACCACGACGCCACGGAGATCTTTACCGGTGATCTTCCCACCCCTGTAAAATACGCCAACCCGGACATCCAGGCCGCCTACAAGGCCATTGAGCAGAACGCCGCAGACCGACTGACGGCCACCCTGCCCGAAGAGCTCCGTCCTTCCTTCCAAGGGCTCCTGTCCGAGACCGACCCGGTGGTCACCCAACTGGTGAAGGCCGCCGACAAGCTCTCGGCTTACCTGAAGTGCCTGGAAGAGCTGAAAGCCGGCAACCTGGAGTTCCAGTCCGCCGCCACCCAGACCCTGGAGGGGCTGAAGGACTACGACCTGCCCGAGCTGACCTATTTCATGGATCATTTCCTCCCCGCCTTCCAGCTGACCCTGGATGAGCTGGAGGGATAAACTCACTTTCGGAAAAGGCTTTGCCTTTTTCCAAAAAATCTAGTCTGAGGGAGGTGTTTCCCATGCTGCAATTTGATATGACCCACGCACTCCCCTTCCTGTCCCCCAACTGGATGTCCTCCCGCCTGGACGGGCTGACCAACAGCCGGGGTCTGCTGGAAAAGGGCAACGGCCTGGGAGGTTACTTCACCGGCTGGGTCCGCTACCCCGAGACCTACGACCGGGAGGAGCTGGACCGCCTCCTCCAGACCGCCAAAATCATCCGGGATCAGTCCGAAGTCCTTATCGTAGTGGGCATCGGCGGGTCCTACCTGGGTGCCCGGGCGGTGCTGGAACTCCTCACCTCCCCCAACTACAATCTGTTCTGCAAAAAGACCCCCCAGGTTTTTTTCACCGGCAACACCCTCTCCCCTGACGCCCTGAACGAGCTGCTGGAGTATGTGGCAGACAAGGACTTCTCGGTGAATGTCATTTCCAAGTCCGGCTCCACCATCGAGTCCTCCATCGCCTTCCTTCTCTTCCGCCAGCTGCTGGAGAAGAAGTACGGCAAGGCCGGTGCCCGGGACCGGATCTTCGCCACCACCGACCGGACGAAGGGCTATCTGCGCCAACTGGCCAACCAGGAGGGATACGCCACCTTCTCCGTCCCCGAGAACATCGGCGGCCGGTATTCCGTCCTCACCGCTGCGGGTCTGCTGCCCCTGGCTGTGGCAGGGCTTCCCGTGGAGGAACTGCTGGCCGGCGCTTACGACGCCATGGTCCGCCTCCGCCAGCCCGGTCAGGACAACCCCGCCTGGCAGTACGCCGCCATCCGCCACGCCCTCTATGAGGACGGAAAGAACATCGAGCTTCTGGCCTCCTATGAGCCCTCCTTCCGATTCTTCGGGGAGTGGTGGAAGCAGCTCTTTGGCGAGAGCGAAGGCAAGGACGGCCAGGGCATCTTCCCCGCCAGCGTGGAGTTCACCGCCGATCTCCACTCCATGGGCCAATACATCCAGGAAGGCGTCCGGGACCTCTTTGAGACCGTGGTCCGGTTCCGCGTGCCCAAGGCCTCTTGTATGCTGGACCCCAAACCCGAAGACCTCTCCGGCCTGGATTACCTCCGGGGCAAGGACCTTCGCCATGTGAACGAGAAGGCCCGCGAGGGCACCGCCCTGGCCCACGCAGACGGCGGCGTCCCCAACCTGCTGGTCTCCGTGGAGGAGCGCACCGCCTACTGGGTGGGGCAGCTCATCTATTTCTTCCAATATTCCTGTGGCCTGTCAGGCTACCTGCTGGGGGTCAATCCCTTTGACCAGCCCGGCGTGGAAGCCTATAAGGATAATATGTTTGCCCTCCTGGGCAAACCGGGATACGAGGAGAAGCGAAAAAATTTGGTCGCCCGCCGTTAATTTTTCCGTGAAATTCTCACAATCCCATTGCTTTTTTTCCTATTGGATGGTAACATAGTACCATCAGAAAACTATCTTTTCTGGATTAAGAAGGAGTGATTAACTATGGTTAGAGTGATTATGGGCGCAAAGGGCTCTGGCAAGACCAAGCAGCTCATTGATATGATCAATTACGCCGCAGAGAACGAGAGCGGCAACGTCGTCTGCATCGAGATGGGCAAGAAGCTGGTCTACGACGTCAGCCCCGCTGTCCGCCTGGTGGAGTCCAGCGACTTCGCAGCAGACAACTTTACTTTCCTGAAGGGTTTTGTGAGCGGCATGTACGCTTCCAACTACGACCTGACCTACGTCTTCATTGACAGCCTGTGCAAGATCATCCCCTCCGAGCCCGACTCTGCAGAGGTCGAGGAGTTCCTGGCATGGCTGGACCGCTTCTCCGAGGCAAACAACGTGAAGTTCACCGTCACCATCAGCGCTGACATCGCGCTGGCTACCGAGGCTCTGAAGTCCTACTTCTAATTCCCCCGGTACATATGACTGCCCAAAGGAGGTCTGTTTATGGCACTGCGCGATAAGCTCAACATCCTGGCAGCCGCCGCCACCGACAAGGCCAACAGCGCCATCGAGACCGGCAAGCTGACCTATAAGATCAACGTGGAAGAGAAAAAGATCGAGGCGTTCACCCTGGCCATCGGCGATCTGCTGGTGGACAAGCTGGACAACGGCGAGACCTTCGACGATGAGATCATGGCTCTGTACGCATCCATCCTGGCATCCCGGGATGTGATCGCCGCCGTTCTGGGTGAGCAGGCCGCCAAGAGACCTCCCGTTCCCACTTGTGCCAACTGCGGGGCTGAGCTGAGCGAGACCGCTCGTTTCTGCTCTGACTGCGGCGCCAAGGTAGAAGAACCTGAGATCGAGGTAGTCGAGGCCGAAGCCGTTCCTCCCTGCACCAACTGCGGCGCAGAGCTGGAACCTGAGGCCACATTCTGCGATCAGTGCGGCACCAAAGTGGATGCACCCGCAGAATAAACAAACAACGTAAAAGACCGGTCCGTTCGGACCGGTCTTTTTCTTTTTCGCTGCTGGGGCCCTTGCCTCATCATCCGTTGCATGGTATGATTACAACACCTTACTTAAATTCCCCAGGAAGGAGATCCCCCATGAAAAAGCGACTATTATCCCTTGCCCTGGTCCTATGCGTGACCTGCGTTTCCATTATCCCTTTCACCGCCGGTGCTACCCGATCCTTCCAGGATGTCAGCCCAGAGGATTGGTTTTACAACCCTGTGCAAGCCGCCGCTAAGGCCAAGATCATCACCGGCAATCCGGACGGCACCTTTGCTCCTGACAGCACCCTCACTTGGGCCCACACCATCACCTTCGCTGTCCGCGTTGCTCAGTACAACGCTGGAGAACGAGTTTATGGTGCTGCCGATCAGACTGGTCGCAACTGGTACGATGTCTATGTAAATTACGCCAGAGACCACAGCATGCTGGGCTACACCCCCTCTAACCTGAACAAGACCATCAGTCGGGCCGAGGCCGCCACCATCTTCGCTCAAGTCCTGGAAGATGTTCCTCAGGTAAATCTGATTGCCAATAACTACTTCCGTGATGTCACTCTGTTCGGCTATGAATACGACTCCATTTATCGTCTGGCCCGGGCGGGCATCTGCAACGGCACAGGAAACGGATCCTTCCAGCCCAACAAATCCTTCACCCGCAGCGAGGCGTCCACTATCGTGGCCCGGCTGGCCGGTCTAGTGTCCCCTGCTAAAATCCAAAGCCTGTCCGCCCAGGATACTACCGTAAGTCTTAACAACCCCATCCATGTGTCCGTCATCTGGGATGATGTGGTCTATGGCACCACCCGCACCCTTGAAACCTCAGTCAACGGTACCACTGATTCCGGCGGCTATGTGATCCCTGCCATGAGTGAAGGTGAATACTACAGCGGCGGCAAGCGGGTAGGCTCCCACTATAAATACGGCCACGGTCTGACCCAAATCTTTTTCTATGAAGCCAACGGCACCTACCAGATCGAGGTAAACAACGGCCGCGATTGGGCCGAGCACTTCTGGCTTCTGGAAGAGTGCAACCCCAGAATTGAGGTCACCTTTCCCGGAAAAGAGACCATTGTCATCACCAACAGCCTAGAACACTTCCACCGAGCTCCCACTGGTATCTGGTTTTACAGCTTTGCTCTGGATCATGGTTCTGTTGTCTCCTATTACCCCTATTTTTAACCAGCAAAAAACCGGTTCCCTGGTGGGAACCGGTTTTTGACTTTTTTACTTGTAAGACTCGGTGTAGATCTTCACCAGGTCCTCGTCGGACAGCTGGATGCGGTCCATCTTGAAGAGGATACCCATGGTGCTGCGGGCGTTGGCAGCAAACTTGGGGAACTCATCGGGGGTGATACCGAAGTCGGACATCTTCAGGTCGTCCACGCCGCAGGCCTTCTGCAGGTCCACCAGAGCGGTGACGAAGTCCATGGCCTCGGTAGCGTCCTCCTTGCCCATGGCCTTGGCCATGTCCACGAAGCGGTCCTTCAGAGCAGGGCAGTTCTCCACCATGTGGGTGTAGTAGGCACGGCTGATCATGATGAGGCCGGCGCCGTGTGCGATCTCGGGGTGGTAAGCGGACAGGGGGTGCTCCATGGAGTGCTCAGAGCACAGGTTGTCCACGCTCATAACCAGGCCGCCCAGGGAGCTGCCGAAGGCAACCTGCTCACGGGCTTCCACGTTCTGACCGTCGGCGCAAGCGGTGGCCAGGTTGCGGCCCACGCACTCGATGGCCTTCAGGGCGATCATGTCGCGCATCAGGTTGTTGGTCTTGTTGATGTAGGACTCGGTGGAGTGGAAGAGTGCGTCAAAGCCCTGGTAAGCGGTGAACTTGGGGGGCACGGACAGCATGAAGTTGGGGTCAACCACAGCCAGAACAGGGAAGGTGTTCTTGTTGCCGCCGGACATCTTCTCGTTGGTCTCTTCGTTGGTGATGATGGTCCAGGCGTCCAGCTCAGTGCCGGTGCCTGCGGTGGTGGGGATGGCCACGATGGGCAGGGGCTTGTTCTTCATGCGCTGGCCGCCGCCGGTGCCGCCGTAGATGTAATCCCAGTAGTTTCCCTCGTTGGGGATCATCATAGCGATGGCCTTAGCTGCGTCGATGGAGGAACCGCCGCCCAGACCGATGACGAAGTCGCAGCCGTTTTCACGACCGAACGCGGCGCCGTCCATAACGTTGGCGATGACGGGGTTTGCCAGGATCTTGTCAAAGACGGCGTACTCCACGCCTGCCTGGGTCAGCTGATCCTGCACGGTGTCCAGGTAGCCGT
>JAFYPT010000080.1 GCA_017547425.1 Ruminiclostridium sp. | reverse complement strand
TCCCGTACCGTTCCCTTCCTGTCCAAGGCCACCGGCTACTCCCTGGCTGACATTGCCACCGAGGTTATCCTGGGCAAGAGCCTGAAGGAGCAGGGCTTCTTCGACATCTACCCCGAGGAGAAGGACCGCTGGTACGTAAAGGCTCCTGTCTTCTCCTTCAACAAGATCCGTGGTCTGGACGCCTACCTGTCCCCCGAGATGAAGTCCACCGGTGAAGCCATTGGCTACGACCGCACCATGAACCGTGCCCTGTATAAGGCCCTCCAGGCTGCCGGTATGCACCTGCAGAACTACGGCACCGTCTTTGCCACCATTGCAGACAAGGACAAGGAGGAGGCTCTGCCTCTGATCCGCCGGTTCTACCAGCTGGGCTTCAACATTGAGGCCACCACCGGTACCGCTCAGTTCCTGAAGTCCAACGGCATCCGCACCCATGTGCTGGATAAGATCAGCAGCGGCAGCGAGGCCATCCCCAACGCCCTGCGTCAGGGTCACATCGCCTACTTCATCAACACCAAGGATCCCGGCGACAGCGGTGACAACGACGGTGCTCAGCTGCGTCAGGCTGCCACCGAGTACAACGTGACCATGTTCACCTCCCTGGACACCGTGAAGGCTCTGCTGGATGTTCTGGAAGAGACCACTCTGACCATCTCCACCATCGACGCCTGATCCATCGGTCTGCATCTAAAATAGGTACAATAAAACCCCGGTATCCTTCGCAAGAAGGATACCGGGGTTCTTGATTAGAACACATTTGTGATAAAGATCTCCAGACCAATGAAGATCAGGATGGCGCCGCCCAGAATGCCGGCCTTGCCTGCCAGCTTGGTGCCGGCCTTTTTGCCGATGGACAGACCGCCCAGACAGATGGCGAAGGTCACCGCGCCGATGAGCAGGCAGGCCAGCAGAGCCTGGATCAGGTTGTAGTTGGCAATGGTGAAGCCCACGGAAAGGGCATCAATGGAGGTGGCCACACCCTGGACCAGCAGACCCATCAGACCAACAGGGGGCGTTTCCTCCTCTTCGTCTTGGTTTTTGATGCCTTCGTAGAGCATCTTGCCGCCGATGTAGCTCAGGAGGATCAGGGCGATCCAGGGAATGAAGGGCTGGAAGGCGGTGAAGGCGTGGGTGATGGTGGTGACGCAGAACCAGCCGATCATGGGCATGGCGAACTGGAAGCCGCCGAAGACACCGGCGATCCCGCACATCTTGCCTTTCTTCATGCCGGGTTCGTTGAGGCCGTTGGCCAGGGAGACCGAGAAGGCATCCATGGCCAGGCCTACGCCCAGGAGAATGCTGTTAAAAAAGAATGTAAAACCTAACTCCATGTCGTTTCCTCCGTAAAACAAAAAATCCAAGTGCGGCGAACCGTACTTGGAACCGGAAAGGGCAGACTCCATGCACGGCAAAACAGCGTACATGAGTCTCGCAATTTAAAACAAGCCAGGCTTTTGGGCCAGTATGTTGACTTGCTACGCAGGCGGGCGCTTGCTACTCCCTCATAACGGATGGCATTATACCACATTTTGGTGCGGGTGTCAATCGAAGAAAGAAACCACCCTGGGGCATTGGCTCCTGGGTGGTTCGTTGGGTTCAGGGGTTTGGCAGGATCTCGTCCCGAAGGAAAGCTTTCACCGCCTGGGCAGTCTCTCCCAGGGGACGGCCCCGGTCCATCTCGGACAGCAGAGGGCTGTCAGCCCGGAAGCTTCCGGGGACGATGGCCGTGGGGGCGGGAGGATTTTTAAAATAGTCCATCCCCATCCGGGCCTCCGGGATTCGGCTGATGTCCACGTCTGCGGGGATGTACACATCATAGGGGTCGGCGGCGGTGTTGCGGCCCTGTTCTACCCCGGCCTCCCAGATGCGGAGAATGCCTGGGCGGCTGGCTTCCAGATCCCCAAAGGTCAGGTTGGGGTCGGCCAGCAGGGCGGCCACACAGTGGCGGTTGCCATCGGTCAGAAAAACCTGTCCGTCAATGAGGTTGACGATGATGTTTTTGGTGCGGGGGTTTGGGTATTCCCAGCGCAGCATCTGGGCCAGCCCCTGCTGGTGGGCGATGTCTGCCATGGACAGGATGTTCAGGGCGGTTTTGCGGTCTGTGGTGAAGTAGTGGTGGTGCCTGGGTGCCCCGCAGGCCAGAGCCAGGGGGAAGCTCAATAAAGTCCGGCGATCCATGGCAGAGTCTCCTTTCGGGAAGGTCAAAGAAGCTGGTTCAAAACATCCAGCATGAACAGAATGGAGTGGTTACGGTTGTAGATCCGGTTCACATTTACCGTGGGAGCCTGAAAAACGTGGGTCTGCCCCTGGTGCACCACGGCTACAAAGACCGTGCCCACGGGCTTTTCTTCCGTTCCGCCGCCGGGACCGGCAATGCCCGTGACGGAAATGCACACATCGCTGCCGGACACCTGGGCCAGACCTTCCGCCATCTCCCGGGCGGTCTCGGGGCTGACGGCTCCGTATTCCTCCAGGGTCTCGGGCCGGACCTCCAGGTGGTCCAGTTTGGCCTGGTTGCTGTAGGTCACGATGGCTCGGTCAAAGAACCGGGAGGAACCGGCCAGTTCGGTAAGCCGAGCGGCAAAGAGACCGCCGGTGCAGGCTTCGGCGCTGGACAGGGTGAGGCCCTGATCCGAAAGCTTCCGGGCAACGGTTTCTGCCAGCGTGTCCAGCTGCTGAAAGAGGGTTTCTTTTGGGTTCATGACCATCCCTCAGCCCAGCTTGTGGAACCCTCTGGGCAGGGGAGCCTGGAAGACGGTCTCCTTCTTGGTCAGAGGGTGAATGAACCGCAGCTCGTGGGCGTGGAGACACAGACGGCCCATGGGGTTGGTCTGGGCGCCGTAGGTCTTGTCGCCGGCGATGGGACATCCCATCTCGCTCAGGTGAACGCGGATCTGATTCTTGCGGCCGGTGGACAGGTCGATTTCCAGAAGGGTGTAGTTCTTGCCCTGCTTCACAGTCTTGTAGTGGGTGATGGCCTCCTTGCCCCCGTGGGAGACAGAGTAGACCTTATGGACGGCGTTCTCCTTCAGGAGGGACCGGATGGTGTCGGCCTCCTTGGGGGGGATGCCCTCCACCACGGCGGTGTAGCCCCGGCGGCGGACGATTTTCTCCCAGTTGTCCTGGAAGGCGTGCTTGGTGGCCTCGTCCTTGGCAAAGAGGAGGACGCCAGAGGTGTCCCGGTCCAGCCGGTGGACGATGAAGACACGGCTTCGGGGATTGTTGGCCCGAACGTATTCGGTGACCTGGTGGTAAGCGGTGCGCTCCCGTTCCTTGTCGCTGGCCATGGACAGGAGACCGGCGGGCTTGTCCACCACCAGGATCTTGTCGTCTTCGTAGAGGATGGGGAAGGCCAGCTGGGCCTTTTTCACGGTTTCCGGCACGATGGTCACGGAGTAACCGGGTTTCAGGGGGTGGTCATGTCGGGTGATGGTCTTGCCGTTCACTTGGACCTGCCCCCGGGTGAGAAGGCCCTTCACGGTGTTGCGGCTTTTGTCCTGGACAGATGCCAGCAGGAAGGGGAGAAGGGTAGTCTCTTCCGTGACCTGGTACTGGCGGGGAGGTTTCTGTTTGCGTTCCATTCTATCAAATCCTTTTCGGGTAAAATTCAAGTTGGTATACTATTATTAAGTATACACGGAACTATGCTTTGGGGCAAGAAAAACACCCGGAAGAGTTCCGGGTGTTTTTGTATCTTAGTGGTGTTCCAGACCCTGGTAGATCTTGGAGTAGGGAGCGGGAGCTTCTTCCTGCTGCTTGACGGGGGGGTGTTCGTCATCCAGACACTGCAGGTTTTCGAAACCGTAGGGGTGGGGGTCCTCGGCGGAGTTCTCCTCCTGGCCCAGAGTAGTCAGATCGTAGGGGGTGGTCTGGTAGACATAGTAGTTCAGCCAGTTGGTGTAAATGAGCTGACCGGCAGAACGCCAACGGACAATGGGCTCCTGGGTGGGATCATCACCGGGGAAGTAGTGCTTGGGTACTTCGATCTCCAGGCCCTTGTCCACGTCGCGCCAATACTCCAGCGCCAGGGTGTTCCGGTCGTATTCCAGGTGACCCAGGAAGAAGAACTGACGGCTGCTCTCGGTCTTCACGGCAAACACACCGGCTTCCTCGGAAACGGCCAGGACCTCCAGTTCGGGCACCTTGCGGATATCCTCTTCCAGAACCTCAGTGTGGCGGGAGTGAGGAGCGTAGAAACGGTCGTCGAAACCACGGAACAGGGGAGAGGAGGGCTTCAGAACCTGGTGATCGAAGACGCCGAAGACCTTCTTGGGGAGGCTGTACTTGGGAACGCCATAGTGGTAGTACAGACCGGCCTGGGCGCCCCAGCAGATGTGCAGGGTGGCGTGGACGTGGGTCTTGGACCACTCCATGATCTGGCAGAGTTCGTCCCAATAGTCCACTTCCTCGAATTCCATGTTCTCCACGGGTGCGCCGGTGATGACCAGACCATCGTAGTAGTTGTCCTTCACCTGGTCGAAGGAAGTATAGAAGGACTCCAGGTGGCTGCGATCCACGTTTTGGGCCTCGTGGCTCACGGTCTGGAGAAGTTCAGCCTGAATCTGCAGAGGAGTGTTGGAGAACTTCCGCAGGAGCTGAGTCTCGGTGACGATTTTGGTGGGCATCAGGTTCAGGATGAGCAGCTTCAGAGGACGGATATCCTGAGACATGGCTCGGGTTTCTGTCATAACGAAGATGTTCTCGCTCTCCAAAGTCTCTCGAGCGGGGAGCGTATTGGGGATCTTAATGGGCATAGGAGTGCCTCCTTGTCATATGATCTGTAGGTAACCCCGATGGGGAAATATCATGATAGCCCTATTATTATATATGATTGGGAGAAAGAACGCAATGGGAGAAAAAACGTGGGAGTGGAAAGAGGATGAGCGTGCAGAAAACCCTTGATATATAAGGGTTTTTCGAGGGTTGAATCCACAGCGGGAAAAGAAAAATGAAAAAAGTTGAAAAAACTGAAAATTAGGGGTTGACTTTTCCTTTGAGGAGTGATAGTATATGCAAGCTGTCGCGAGAGACAGGGACGAAAACAACACAGCGAAAAAGAGTTTTGAAAAACTTGAAAAAAG
>JAFYPT010000008.1 GCA_017547425.1 Ruminiclostridium sp. | reverse complement strand
GACCGGTGACCAGCTGGTAGTGCTTGCCCCGCATCATGTCCTTGCTCTGGACCAGACGCTGGGCCGAATCGTGGTCCAGGGAGGCATCCGTGACCATCCGGTGGATGCGGTCCTCCTCTTCTCCACAAAGAAAAACCTTCAGGCAGTCTTCCCGGTCCTTCAGGGCATAGTCGGAGCAGCGGCCCACGATGACGCAGGGCCCCTGGTCGGCCAGACGGCGGATCAGGGCCTGCTGGGTGTCGGTCAGGGTGTGGTCGGCGCTGCCGCTGAGAAGATAGCCGTCATACATGCCCGTGGTCAGGCAGAAGAGCAGGCTGGTGCAGGAGGGGGTGTGCCCGGCCTCTGCATCGGCCGCGGCATCCAGGTAATCCTTGTCGTAAAAGGGGATGTTCAAACGCTGGGCGATCTCTTTGCCGATGGTAAAGCCACCGCTGCCGCACTGACGCCCAATGGTGATGATCTGTTTTCTCATGCTTCTTACCTCCCTTTTCCTATGGGATGGAAATGCTATCACCTCCATCATACTCCTTTTTTTGAGAAAAACAACACCTATTTGCAGGATTTGAAAAATATTCTTGCACAGTCCAGATTATGTCACAAAAAAGAACGGCGTCAGAAGGGAAATTCTGACGCCGTTCTTTCATTCTTCTTGCAAATATTGCAGGATTACTGGCAGCAAGCCTTGATGATCTCGATGCAGCGGTCAAAGCCCAGGCCGCAGCTGTCCAGGGAGATGTGGTAGTTCTCTGCCTTGCCCCAGATGACATCGCAGGCAAAGTTGTAGTGTCGGGAGCGCAGGGCATCCTTGTTGCGGATCAGGTGACGGGCCTGCTCCTCGGACATGCCGTGCTCGGCCACCATCCGGCGGACACGGGACTCCAGATCGCTCTGGATGAAGACCCGCAGGCAGTCGGGGCGGTCCTGGAGGACAAAGTCGGCGCAGCGGCCCACGATGACGCAGGGGCCCTGGTCGGCCAGCTGACGGATCATGTCTGCCTCACTGCGGCAGGTGGCGCAGTCCTCGGGCTTGGACAGCAGATAGCCGTCGTACATGCCGGAAGACTCGGTCAGGGTGAAGAGCAGGTTGGTGGCGGAGAGGTCCTTGTTCTCCTCGTCGCCGGCCAGACGGTCCAGATAGGCCTTGTCATAGAAGGGGATCCCCAGCTGCTTGGCCAGCTCCTGGCCGATGGTGTGGCCGCCGCTGCCGCACTGACGGCTGATGGCGATGATTTGCTTAGACATATCGATTCCTCCTCATCGGCATTTCTCTGCCGATTGAAATAATCACTCACCCCTAGCATACTCCTTTGGGAGAAAAATGCAAGGGGTAAACGGGAACAAATGTCCAGATTCTGGTTACTTCAGGAACATACGGATGAGCTTCTCGTTGACCTTTTTGTAGGGCTGGTACCGCATGGGCAGGTCCATCCAGGTGGCCTTGTCCACGATGGACCGGTAGTGGGTGAAGCAGTCGAAACTCTTCTTGCCGTGGTAGCTTCCCATGCCGCTGTGACCCACGCCGCCGAAGCCCATGTGGTGGGTAGCCAGGTGGATGATGACGTCGTTGACACAGCCGCCGCCGAAGGAGCAGGTGTTAAATACCTTCTCCTTCACCCGCTTGGACTTGGTGAAGAGGTAGAGGGCCAGGGGCTTTTCCCGGTCCCGGATGAAATCAATGGCCTGGTCCAGGTCGTCGTAGGGGATGATGGGCAGGATGGGGCCAAAAATCTCCTCCCCCATGGGCTTGGAGGTGGCTTCCAGGGTGTCGGCCACCAGAGTGGGGGCCAGCCAGCCGCTCTCCCCGTTGGGATCGTTCCGGCGGTCGCCGCCGAAGAGGATCTCCTCCCCTTCCAGCAGACCCTGGAGGCGGTTGAAGTGCTTGCGGTTGACGATGCGCACCAGGTTGTCGTTCTCGGTGGGCTCGGTGCCCAGCATCCGGACGAACTGCTTTTTCAGCTCGGCCACCAGCTGGTCCTTCACCTGCCGGTCCACCAGGCAGTAGTCCGGGGCCACGCAGGTCTGACCGGCGTTGAGGACCTTGCCAAAGGCCAGACGCTTGGCGGTGAGGGGGATGTTGGCGGTCTTGTCCACGATGACCGGGCTCTTACCACCCAGCTCCAGGGTGACAGGGGTCAGGTGGCGGCTGGCCTTTTCCATGACCAGCTTGCCCACGTCCACGGAGCCGGTGAAGAAGATGTAGTCGAAGCGCTCCTCCAGAAGGGCGGAGTTCTCCTCCCGGCCGCCCTCCACAACAGTGACCCAGCCGGGATCGAACACGGCAGCGATGAGGTTGGCCAGAGCCCGGCTGGTGTGAGGAGCGTAGGCGCTGGGCTTCAGGATGACGCAGTTGCCCGCCGCCACGGCGCCAAAGACCGGGTCCAGACTCAGCAGGATGGGGTAGTTCCAGGGGGCCATCACCAGGGTGACGCCGTAGGGCTCGGGGAGCTCATAGCTCTTGGACTTGAACTGGGCCAGGGGGGTAGGTCGCTTCTGGGGCTTGGCCCACTGGGAGACGTTCTTGATGAGATAGCCCAGCTCGTCCAGGCACATGCCCACCTCGCACATATAGCCCTCAAAGTGGCACTTGTGCAGGTCGGCTTTCAGGGCATCCAGCAGGATGCCTTCCCGGTTCTTGATCTCCCGCTGAAGCTGTTTCAGGGCCTTGACCCGGGCAGATACGGGGCGGGTGGCCCCGGAGCGGAAGTAGGCCCGCTGGCGGGCTACGATCCGCTGGATCATATCCGTATGGGTTGTTTGGTTCATCACCAGACCTCCTCCAAAATTTCGATGATATCATTATAGTCCGCCTGGGCGGGATTTACAATGATCGCTCCGTCATTCAGCGCGGTTTTTGCCACGGCATCAAAGTCCTCCCGGCGGACCTTCCCGGTCTCGGACAGGGTCTGGGGCAGGCCGCAGACCTGGGCCAGGTCCCGGCGGAGCTTTTTCAGAACGGCGATGGCCTGTTCGGCCCGTTTCCCGGCGGGGGTGGAGGCGTAGACCTCCGGGCCGGCCAGGTGGAGGAGAAGTTCACTGTACCGCTCCCGGCAGGTCCCCTCCTTCAGATTGTAGGCCATGACGGCGGGAAGCAGGATGGTCATGGCATCCCCATGGGCCACCTTGCAGACTCCACCCAGGGCGTGGCCGATGGCATGGACCAGACCCACCATGGAGTTGGAGAAGGCCGCCCCGGCCAGAAGGCTGCCGTTGGCCAGGACCATCCGGGCCTTGCGGTTCTTTCCCTCCCGGACGGCCACCGGCAGAGCCCGAACGATCTGGCCCATGGCCTTTTCCGCAAAGGCGTCGCTGACCGGGTTCCGCTGCAGGCAGGTGGCCGACTCGATGGCGTGGACCAGGGCATCAAAGCCGGTGGATGCGGTGATGCGGGGAGGCAGGGTCTCGGTCATCCGGGGGTCCAGGACGGCCAGGTCGGGAAGAAGGTGGTAGCTGAGAAACTCCTTCTTCACCTTCTGCTCCGGGTCGGCCACCACGGCCACGATGGTGGCCTCGCTGCCGGTGCCGGAGGTGGTGGGGATGGCGGCAAAGGGCACGTGCTTGCCCCGGGGCAGGACCTCGCACCCGGCCGAGGCCATCAGGTCGGTGCCCTCCTGGGCCAGGACCATACCCACCCCCTTGGCGGTGTCAATGACCGACCCACCCCCCAGGGCGATGAGGCTGTCGCAGCCCAGCTTCCGGAAGAGGGCGGCGGCCCGGTTCACCACCTGGATGGAGGAGTCCGGGGGAATCTGGCAAAAGGTCTCCACGGCGGTCATTCCCCCTTCGGCCAGGGCGTTGAGGACGGTCTTCACGGCCCCCACCCGCTCCAGGCCCTCATCGCTGAGGAGGAGGGGACGGAATGCCCCCAGGGTGTTCAGCTCGTGGGGAATGTGTTCTAAAGCCTCAGACCCGGACAGGATCTTCGAAGGCAGTTTAAATTCGTAATAGGCTCCCATGGTTTTCATCCTCCTAAAATGACGGCACGGTAGACACGGGCGGTGGAGACTTCTTTCTTCGGCAGGCGCTTCAGGATGCGCTTGGCCAGGAAGTCCGGGAAGAGGTAGCCCTCGGTGATGTCCACGCACCGGACGAAGGGCATGGCCAGGGCCATGTCCCCCTGAAGGACGAACTTATGCTGGGCGTAAGCCTGGGCCACGCTCAGCTGACCGGTAAAGACCCGGAAAGCGTCGGAGGGGCTCTTGAAGCGGATGGTCACATCGCCGGGGGTCTCCTT
>JAFYPT010000079.1 GCA_017547425.1 Ruminiclostridium sp. | reverse complement strand
TTTTCACCCCAAGAATGGAGGTCATACATATGGCAAGATTATCCCCCCGCATGGTGGGCCTTGGCACCGCCCGCTCCGAAATCCGTGAAGCTTTCGCCTTCGCCCAGGCCCGTGCCGCTGTGGTCGGCCCCGAAAACGTGGACGACTTCTCCATCGGCAACCCCAGCGTGCCCGCTCCCGATTCCGTGGCTGACGTGATCCGTCAGCTGGTGGATGAGGTGGACCCCGTGGCTCTCCACGGCTACACCCCCGCCCAGGGCGCACCCGACGTCCGCCAGACCCTGGCCGAGGAGCTGAACGCCCGCTACGGCACCGACTACGGCAAGGACAACCTGTACCTCACCGTGGGCGCCGCCGCCGCTCTGTGCTGCTGCCTGTCCGCCATGGGCTGCGAGGGGGACGAGTTCATCACCTTCGCCCCCTACTTCCCCGAGTACAAGGTTTTTGTGGAGTCCGCCGGCGGCAAGCTGGTGGCCGTCCCCGCTGACATCGAGGACTTCCAGATCGATTTCGCCGCCTTTGAAGCCGCGCTGAACCCCAACACCAAGGCGGTCATCATCAACACCCCCAACAACCCCACCGGCGTGGTGTACTCCCAGGCCACCATCCAGAAGCTGGCCCAGGTCCTGGAGGAGAAGTCCAGGGAGTTCGGCCACACCATTTATCTGATTTCCGACGAGCCCTACCGTGAGATCGTCTACGCCGAGGAACCCCTGCCCTGGGTCCCCAGCTACTACGCCAACACCCTGGTGTGCTACTCCTACAGTAAGTCCCTGTCCCTGCCCGGCCAGCGCATCGGCTACGTGCTGGTGCCCGACCAGGTGGAGGACTTCGGTCTGG
Organism: Ruminiclostridium sp.; assembly: GCA_017547425.1. Classification (GTDB taxonomy): domain Bacteria; phylum Bacillota; class Clostridia; order Oscillospirales; family Oscillospiraceae; genus Evtepia. The sequence continues at coordinate 3,200 of JAFYPT010000079.1, read as the reverse complement.
TCTACGCCGCCATCGCCGGTGCAGGCCGTGCCCTGGGCTACGTCTGCGCCCCCACTCTGTTCCAGATGGTGGCCGCTCGCTGCACCGGTCAGACCGCTGATATCTCCATCTACAAGCGTAACCGTGACATCCTGCTGGATGCCCTGCGGGAGATGGGCTACACCTGCGCCCAGCCCGACGGCGCTTTCTACCTCTTCCCCCGTACCCTGGAGCCCGACGCCAAGGCTTTCTGCGAAAAGGCCAAGAAGTACGACCTGGTGCTGGTCCCCGGCGACAGCTTCGGCTGCCCCGGCCACGTCCGCATCTCCTACTGCGTGCCCACCGAGCAGATCCAGCGTGCTCTGGTGAAGTTCAAGAAGCTGGCGGAGGAGTATGGGGTGTAAGGCCATACCAACTAAAATAGCCTCCCTCTGACGAGGGAGGTGGATTCGGCGCAAGCCGAAGACGGAGGGAGAGATACTTCACCGTGAAGGGTTGCAATACCCTCTTCGTTGGTGTATCTCTCCCTCAGTCGCTTCGCGACAGCTCCCTCGTCAGAGGGAGCCTTCTTTCTTCTTAAGAAAAACTTAATCTTTCCCTCCATTGTTTCTTAATCCCTCGTTCGGTATCATATAGGCAGGAGGTGACGATATGTACAACATCTTGGTTTGCGACGACGAGAAAGACATCGTCTCCGCCCTGACCATCTACCTGACCACCGGCGGCTATCAGGTTTTCCCCGCCTACGACGGGGCCGAAGCCCTGCGGGTCCTGGAAACCGAAGACATCCACCTGGTCCTCCTGGACATTATGATGCCCAACATGGACGGCATCACCGCCATGACCAAACTCCGGGAAATCTCCAACGTGCCGGTCATTCTTTTGACGGCCAAATCCGAGGACACCGACAAGATCCTTGGTCTCAACGCCGGGGCAGATGACTACATCACCAAGCCCTTCAACCCCGTGGAGGTCCTGGCAAGGGTGAAGTCCCAGCTGCGGCGATACCTCCAGCTGGGGGGCGGCACCGTGAAGCCCACTGCCCTGACCATCGGGGGCATCACCCTGGATGACCGAACCAAGGCCGTCACCTTGGACGGGGACCCGGTGAACCTGACCCCCCGGGAGTTTGACATCCTCAAACTCCTCATGGAGAATCCCGGCACGGTCTTTTCCCCCAAGCGAATCTACCGGGCCGTGTGGGGAGAGGAACCCTATGGCGTGGAGAACGCCGTGGCCGTCCACATCCGCCACCTCCGGGAAAAGCTGGAGATCAACCCCTCGGACCCCCGCTATATTAAGGTTGTCTGGGGCCAGGGGTACAAAATGGAAGGAGGGAAACCATGAAAACCATCCGCACCAAGACCTGGGCCAAAACGGTGGCCTGCGTCCTCTTTGTCCTGTCCATCACCGCCGTGCTGGTGACCAACCTGCCCGTGTCCCATCTGGTCTGGGACGGGGCCTACCAGTCCGGGGGCAGGGAGAACGCCCTGGAAACCAAGGAAGAAAACCTGGTGATGGACCTGACCCATCAGCTCACAGAAATCTACCAACAGGAACGGATGGGGCCCAACCCCTCCACCTATCCTCTGGAGGAGCTTCAGGGGGACCCCAACTTCTTCTTCACCATCAAGGACCCCAAGGGCAAGACCATCGAGGCCAGCCGTGAACTGGGGGACTACAGCGAGCGGTATGAGCTTCGGACCACCGTGACCTATTACGGGGAGGAGAAGACCATTGAAAAATCCTTCGACCGCCTGTACGAACGTCGTGAAGCCGTCCTGGAACTGAAAGAGACCTACGGTGATCATGTAGTAACCTCCGTCTGGGACGAATATGACGATGCAGGAAACGGGACCTTCTATTTCCGTGCCACCTACCCGGTAGACAGCTACTCCGAAGACCTGGTCTTCACCGGGTTCATCCGGGCTCCCCTGGTCATCGACAACGGCAGCTACATCTACCAGCAACTTCAGGCAACCACCGACCTCCATTTCTATAAGGATGTCTACCTGATCGTTCTGGTGGCCGGTGCCATCGGCACCCTCCTCTCCCTTCTCTTCTTGACCTGGTCTGCCGGACGGGTGGAGGACTACGATGGGGTAGCCCTGAACAAGATGGACACCCATCTCCCTCTGGAACTTCTGCTGGCCATTGGCTTCGGCTGCTCCATGGTGGGCATTGCCGTCATGTATGAAAACATCCTTTCGGGAGAACCCCTGGTCTGCGGCCTGCTCCTCCTGGCCACCATGGCCGCCGCCGGGGCGGGCCTTGCCATGTATCTCTCCCTGGTCCGGCGCATCAAGGCCAAGGCTCTGTGGGAGTGCCTGCTGGTCCGGAAGCTGACCCGCCCCCTCCGCTGGTGCTGGGGGAAGGTCAAGAACCTGGGCCGGAGACTCCGCCGTGTTCTCTCCGATCTGGCCGGAAAGCTCCCCCTGTTCTGGAAGGCAGGGGTAGGATTCCTGGGTCTGTGCGTGCTGGAGCTCTTCGCGTTCTTGCACTTATGGGAACCGCACTTCGACACAGGCACTTTCACTACAGGCCTTTTCTTATGGATCCTGATAAAAATCATGGAAGGCATCATCGCAGTCTTTATCGTCCTGGCCATGCGGGAGCTTCAGCATGGGGCCTGGCAGCTGAGCCAGGGCAACCTGGACTATCAGGTCCCTCTGGAAAAGCTCCACGGGGACTTCAAGTCCCACGGGGAACAGCTGAACTCCATGCGCTCGGCCATCCAGTCCGCCGTGGAAGACCAGTTGAAATCCGAGCGGATGAAGACCGAGCTCATCACCAACGTCTCCCACGACATCAAGACCCCCCTGACCTCCATCGTGAACTATGTGGATCTTTTGAAAAAGCAGGAGATGCCCACCCCTGAAGCGAAAGAATATCTGGAGGTCCTGGACCGCCAGTCCGCCAAGCTGAAAAAGCTCACGGAGGACCTGGTGGAGGCCGCCAAGGCCACCACGGGCAACACCACCGTGAACTTCCAGCGGACCGACGTGAACGTCCTGCTCACCCAGAGCGCCGGGGAATACCAGGAAAAGCTCCAGAGCAAGGCCCTCCAGCTGATGCTCACTCCCGCCCCCGGCAACCCCGCCATCTCCGCCGACGGACGGCTCCTGTGGCGGGTCTTCGAGAACCTGCTGAGCAACATCTACAAGTACGCCTTGCCGGGTACCCGGGTCTATCTCACCTGCACCGAGGAGGAGGACAAGGTG
>JAFYPT010000078.1 GCA_017547425.1 Ruminiclostridium sp. | reverse complement strand
CTGGACCACGCCGCCACCACCCGGGTCATTCCCGAGGCCGCTCAGGAGGCTCTGCGGGTCATGACTGAGGAGTACGGCAACCCCTCCTCCCTCCACCACCTGGGTGTCCAGGCCGCCAAGGACCTGACCACCCGCCGGGAGACCGTGGCCAAAACCCTGGGCTGTAAGGCCGAGGAACTCTTCTTCACCTCCTGCGGCACCGAAAGCGACAACTGGGCCATCCAGCTGGCCGTCCACCTGAACCGCCACAAGGGCAAGCACATCATCACCACCTCCATCGAGCACGCCGCCGTGCTGGAACCCATCAAGAAGCTGGAAACCCAGGGCTACGAGGTCACTTATCTGAACCCCGATGCCAACGGCCGGGTCCTGCTCTCTGACCTGGAAGCCGCCCTGCGGCCCGACACCGTTCTGGTGGCCATGATGCTGGTGAACAACGAGACCGGCGCCATCCAGCCCGTGGCCGATGCCGCCCGGCTCCTGAAGCGGAAGAAGTCCAGCGCTTTCCTCCACTGCGACGCCATCCAAGGCTATCTAAAGATCCCCTTCACCGTCAAGAGCCTGGGTGCCGACACCATCGCCATCAGTGGCCACAAGATCGGGGCCCCCAAGGGGATCGGCGCGCTGTACATCAGCCCCAAGCTCCATCCTATCCAGCCCATGATCCGGGGCGGCGGCCAGGAGCGAAACATGCGCTCCGGCACCGAAGGCACGGCACAGATCGCCGCCTTTGCCGCCGCCTGCAAGCTGGGCCATGAGCAGCTCCAGTCCCACATCGACCACCTCACCGACCTGAAGGCCTACACCCTGGCCAAGCTCCGTGAGACCGTCCCCGGTCTGGTGGTGGTCTCCGAGGGCGATGCGCCTCACATCTGCGCCATCTCCATGCCCGGCCGTCCCAGCCAGGTGGTGGTGCGATATCTCAGCGACAAGGGCATCTGCCTGTCTTCCGGCTCCGCCTGCCACAAGGGCAAGGCCAGCCATGTGTACGCCGCCATGAACCTGTCCAAGCCCACCCGGGACGGGATGCTGCGGGTATCCTTCGGCCCCTCCAACACCAGGGAGGAGATCGATGCTCTGGCAGAAGCATTGTTATCCGCAACCAAGGACCTTGTTGCCGCCGTGAAATAAAAGACAAACAAAAAAGCCTTTCCGCATCAGCGGAAAGGCTTTTTTAGCTTCGCAGAATTTTGCCGACTTGTCGGCAAAACAAAGTTCAATCATTTTTTCGGATGACATGCGCATCAGAAAAAATTCTTCTCGGCACGAGAGTGACCGGTTTACCGGGCGCGGGTCGGGCCGCAAAAACACGTTGGGATGGGCGAGGATCACCCATCCCAACGTCTTGTATTACATCTTTTCGGGAGCGGTAACACCCAGCAGGTTCAGGCAGTTAGCCAGAACAGAGCGGACGCTGTCAGCCAGCTTCAGGCGGGCAGCCAGGATGGCAGGCTCCTCGCCCTTGATGCGGCAGGCACCGTAGAAGCGGTGGAAGTCACCGGCCAGCTCAACCAGGTAACGGTTGATGCGGGAGGGATCGTAGTCACGGGCAGCGGCACGGATCTCGTCGGGCAGACGGGCCAGGGTGCGGATGACGGTCTTCTCCTCCTCGGTGGACATCAGCTCAGCCTGAACGTCCGCAGCGGCGGGCACCTGGTTGCCTTCCTCGGTCAGGCGGGCAATCAGGGAGCAGATGCGGGCGTGGGCATACTGGACGTAGTAAACGGGGTTCTCGCTGTCCTCACGAACGGCCAGACCCATGTCGAAGTCAACGGGGGTGGTGGCGGCACGGGAGTTGAAGAAGTAACGGGCGGAGTCCACGGGGACCTCGTCCAGCAGATCGTGCAGAGCGATGGCCTTGCCGGTACGCTTGGACATACGGACAGGCTGACCGTCCTGGAGCAGGTTGACCAGCTGCATCAGGACAACCACCAGGCGGTGGGAGCCGTCCAGACCCAGACCATCCAGAGCGGCCTGCAGACGAGCCACGTGACCGTGGTGGTCAGCGCCCCAGATGTTGATGACCTTGTCGAAGCCACGGACCTCCAGCTTGTTGCGGTGGTAGGCGATGTCAGCGGCGAAGTAGGTGTAGAAACCGTTGGCACGGCACAGAACGTCGTCCTTCAGCTCCAGCTTGTCCACCTGCTTCTGGCTCTTGCCCTCGGCCAGGAACTTCTCCTTCAGCAGGTCAGCGGTCTTCAGCCACAGAGCGCCGTCCTTCTCATAGGTCCAGCCCCGCTCGGTGAGCATGCCCACGGTCTCGGCCACGTAGCCGGAGTTGTGCAGGGAGGACTCGAAGAACCACTCGTCGTACTCGATGCCATAGCGGCGCAGGTCGGCCTTCATCTTGGGGATGTTGTGCTCCAGACCGAAAGCGGCCAGGGCATCCAGGCGGGTCTGCTCGTCCACATCCTTGAAGGAATCGCCGTGCTTCTCATAGAAGGCCTGAGCCAGGTCCTTGATGTCCTGGCCGTGGTAGCCGTCCTCGGGGAACTCCACGTTCTCCTCGCCCAGAAGGATCTGGAAGTAACGGGCCTGGATGGACACGGCGAACTTGTTGATCTGGTTGCCGGCGTCGTTCACATAGAACTCCTTCCAGGTGTCAGCGCCGTCACGGGCCAGAACGTTTGCCAGGGTGTCACCCAGCACGCCGCCGCGGGCGTTGCCCATGTGCATGGGGCCGGTGGGGTTGGCGGAGACGAACTCCACCATGACCTTCTGGCCCTTGCTGCCTTCGCCCTGACCGTACAGAGCACCCTCTGCCTCGATCTCAGCCAGCACATCACCGTACCACTTGGAGCCCAGACGGAAGTTCATAAAGCCGGGGCCGGCGATCTCCACGGAGGAGAAGATGGTGCCTTCCAGGTCCATGTGGTTGGTGATGGCCTCTGCGATGGCACGGGGGTTCATCTTCAGAGCCTTGGCGGTTGCCATGGCATAGGAGGAAGCGTAGTCGCCGTTGGTGGGGTCCTTGGGGATCTCCACGCCGCCCTTCAGCTCTGCGCCGCCGGGCAGGACGCCGGCAGCAGCGGCGGCCTCGTAAGCCTTGCGAGTGACCTCGGTCACCTGGTCTTTTGCGTATTGGATCAGATTTGCCATACTGTTGTCACCTTTATTCTAAAATATTTTTTACTGGGGCAGGTCGGGGTTGGAGACCTGGATCTCGAAGGAGTTTTCAGACACGGTCTCGTGCTCCATCTCCATCATGTAGCGAATGGAGATGAAGCCGCCGGCTTCGCTCAGCTCAGCCACAGCCTTTCTGGTGTTCACCCCAAACATGATGCCGCCGTAGGGGGTCTGGTAGAGGGACATGTGCTTCTCCCCCACCTTGAAGATCATCTCGTTGTTGATGGTGCCCACACGGATGAGGGTGATGTTGTCGGGCCGCACCAGGAAGGTGGTGGTGGTGCCCTCCAAACCAGTCAGGCTGGTCTCATCGTAGGTGAGGGTGTAGCCCTCTTCCTCGTTTCCGTAGAGCATGCCTTGGGTGACCAGTTCCATTTCGTCCTGGTCGGCTCCCGTGGGCTTCTGGGTGCTTTTGATCGAAATAATGACAGGTTGTTCCATGTTTCTACCCCATTTGTTTCCGTCGTGTTAAAAACGCGAATTGCTATATTCGGCAAATTATTATACACGATATTATATTAAATGTAAAGAGTGGCCTTGCCCCCTACAATTCACAAAAAGTCCTTTGACTTTCCCCTTCTTTAATACTATAATAGATGGACATTGGCGGAACCCATTCCGCCCCATCTGCTTATACTAGTTTTAATAAAATGCTTCCATAGCATTTTATTAAGCCGCACCTGTTGCGGCTTGCGGCTTTCGCCGCAAAAACGACGTGCAATACTTTTCTTACCGCCAAGGGCGGCGTGCCATAGTCATGGCACGATAAAATGATTCCATCATTTTATCAAGAATTCGTATTATAATGGAAAAAGCCCCATTGGACCCACAGGAAGGAGGGCATGGCATGCAGATCGAACTGAAAAAGAAAGAATTCCGGCGACTGCTGGACTTGGCATACATCGGCAACTGGATTCTCAACTCCATCCGGGGAGAGGACCGGTTCCGGGACTACGACCGGGTGGAAAGCCTGCTCTTTGAAAAGGCCCGGGAGATCGGCTGGGAGAACCTGGCCGAAATCTACCAGGGTGAGACCATCCCCTCCCGTGCTTTCGTGGAGGGCGGCATTCACGAGGCCATCATGGAGTATGAGAACTGCGTGTTCTTTGACATCCTGGCCGAGGACCTGGCAAGAAGGGACATGAACGACGTGCCCATTGATGCCAGCAATTACGCCGAACTGACCAGCCGTATCGAGGCCTATATCAACGAGTTTGAGGCCAACGGAACAAATAACATCAGCGTGGATTCGGATACCTTATGAATAAAAAGAAGTGTGCTCACGCACACTTCTTTTTTCATTTCTTCTTCAATTTTTCCACCAGGTTCTTATCCGGGTCCACGTAGGCGGTCTGGTAGGTGGTGTAGATGACCATACCGGGGCGGGCACCGGCAGGCTTTTTTACGAACTTCACCGGGGTATAGTCCACAGGAATCTTCTTGCCCTCCCGGCCCTGGGAGAACCAGGCGGCCAGGGCGGCAGCTTCGTTCAGGCTCTGGTCGTCGGGCTTACCCCCGTCGGTCCAGAGGATGACATGGGAACCGTGGATCTTCTGGGTGTGGAACCAATAGTCCCACTTCCCTGCCTGCTTGGTGGTAAGGGCATCGTTCTGGAGGTTGTTCCGGCCCACGGAAATCCGCAGACCAGTGGAAGAACGGAACTCCATGGGCTTGGCGCTGGGCCGCTTCATCTGGTTCTTGCCCTTGCCCTTTCGGCGGAGGTAGCCGGTCTCCACCAGCTCCTGGCGGATCTCCTCCAGATCCCGGTCACCCTCGGCTCGGCTGATGCTGTCCAGGACGCTGTCCAGGTAGTCCCGCTCGGCGGCACCCTTTTCCAGCTGGATGGTAAGCATTTCCTGGGCGGTCTTGGCCTTGGTGTAGGCCTTGTAATATTTGGCGGCGTTCTGCTGGGGGTTCTTCATGGGGTCCAGGGGGATCTCAATTTCCGCACACTCCGGGTCGTAGTAGTTTTCCGTCCGCAGGACCTTCATGCCCTTCTCCATCCGGTAGAGGTTGGCGGTGATCAGGTCGCCGTAAATGCGCTGCTGTTCCCGGTTCTGGGTCTGCTCCAATTCCTTCTCCTGGAGGGCCATTTTACGGGCCAGACGGTCCCGGGCGTGGGTGAGGGACTTGATGAAATCCTGTCCCTTCTGGCGGACGGTGTCTACCGTCTCCCTGGCCTGGTAGAACTCGTCCAGCATGGCGTGGAAGCTGTCAAACTCCCGCAGTTCGGTGGCGGGGCCGTACTGAAGAATGGGACGGAAGGAGAAGTCCACCGGCTTGTCCTGGCGGATGAGCATGGTGGGCTGGGGCTGACCGGCGTTGACCTTGTTCAGCAGGGTTTCCAGCTTTTCCAGCAGGGTTTCCGGGGCCCGGCCCACGGGGGCATCCACTTCCCCGAAGGCCTCAAAGGCGACCTCCCGGGCAATGAGGGGGGACAGACCCAGGAAGTGGTCCAGGAGGAAGCGGTCAGCCGGGGTGTCGCACTGGGCCCTGGCCAGCAGGGCGGTCTGGGCTTCCTCCGTCAGGGCGGTGGGGTCCAGCTTGCCCTCCTGCACGGGGGGATACTTATAGAACATACCCGGCAGCAGCGGGCGGGCGTTCTCCTGGGTCAGGTCCACATCCACTCGCTTCAGGCAGTCCACGATGCGGCCCTCGCCGTCCAGCAGCACCAGGTTGGTCCGGCGGCCCATGGCCTCCAGGACCAGGCGGCGGGTGACCTTGTCGCCCATCTCATTGGAGGCTTCGATGACCAGTTCGGCCAGACGTTCCATGGGGGGCTGTTTGATCTCTAAAATCTTGCCGCCGGAGAGGTACTTGCGCAGAAGCATACAGAACATGGGGGG
>JAFYPT010000077.1 GCA_017547425.1 Ruminiclostridium sp. | reverse complement strand
GCCATCAAGGGCTATGTGGAGGGCATTCAGGACGGCATCGCCAACACCCCGGAGAAGCAGGCCCACTACCTGGACATCGTCTACAGCAAGTCCCTGGTCCTGGAAAAACTGGTGCGGAACATGAGCGACTTTTCCGAGTACGAACTGGGCCGGATGCAATACCATTTTGAATACGTGGACCTGGCCCCCTTCCTCACCGACCTGGGGGAGGAGTACTGTCTGGAGGTCCAGGGGGCGGGTATGACCTTTACCTGTGACATCCCCGCCGGGCCCTTTGTGGTCACCGCCGACCGGAACAAGATCAAGCGGGTGCTGGACAATCTCCTGTCCAACGCCATCAAGTACGGAAAACCTGGCGGGGCCATCGCCCTCACTGCCGAGGCCTACGAGAAGGGGCTGGTCATTCAGCTCACCGACAACGGCAAGGGCATCGGCGCCGAGGCCCTTCGCCATGTGTTCGACAGCTTTTACCGAGCGGATGCCGCCCGGTCCAGCGCCGTGCCCGGCAGCGGTCTTGGGCTGGCCATCTGCCGGTCCATTGTGGAGAGCCACCACGGAAAAATCTGGCTTACCAGTGAAGAGGGGGCGGGGACCCGCGCCTTTGTATACCTGCCCCTGCGAGAGGAGGAGTTCTCAGGATGAAAATTCTTATCATCGAAGATGACCAGAGTGTGGCTGAGCTGGAACGGGATTACCTGGAGATCAGCGGCTTTGCCTGTACCCTCTGCGGGGACGGCACCCAGGGTCTTCAGACCGCCCTGGCCGAGGACTTCGCCCTGGTCATCGTGGACGTGATGCTCCCGGGGTTAAGCGGCTTTGAGATCTGCCGCCGCATTCGAGAGGAGAAGGACATCCCCCTCATCATCATTTCGGCGCTGGCGGACGATATCGACAAGGTCCGGGGTCTGGGTTTGGGGGCGGATGACTACATGACCAAGCCCTTCTCCCCCAGCGAACTGGTGGCCCGGGTGAAGAGCCATATCCAGCGATATGAGCGGCTGGTGGGCAGCCGGGAACGACCTCGCCCCGAGGTCTTGAAAATTCGGGGGTTGGAGATCGACCGGGAGGCCCGCCGGGTGTGGGTCAACGGCCGGGAGAAGAACATGACCGGCAAGGAGTACGATCTCCTTCTCTTCCTGGCCGAGCACCCCGACACGGTCTACTCCAAGGACCGCCTCTTCGATGCGGTGTGGGGGGTGGAGAATTACGGGGATGTGTCCACCGTCACCGTCCACATCAAGCACATCCGGGATAAAATCGAGATCGACCCGGACCATATCCAGTACATCGAAACCGTCTGGGGCGTGGGGTATCGATTTAGAGGGTAATGCTGGATATAATAAAAACCTCGTAGAGTTTCGCCGCCGCAGTCCCCCTTTTCGAAAAAGACTTGTCTTTTTCGAAAACATAAAAAAGACAGCACCCGGACAGGAGATCGGGTGCTGTCTTTTCGTCCTTGGGGCATCTGCCCCGCAGACCAACAATGAAAAGAAGGTAGGAAGGATGAAATATCAAAGATAAAGGATAGTTTGGAGAGGAATCTTCTATGTATGATGAAATTATATATGGATGGACTTGCAAAATCAAGTGGTGAAATGTACAAAAGTTGGAAGAAGTTGATGGTTTCTGAAAACGAAGGAAAATAAATTGCAAAAGAAGAGGGCGCATCTGCGCCCTCTTTGTTAATATGTGCTGATGGGGATGTCGGGGTCTTCGTTGGTCTTTTCCACCGAGCGGATCTGGACGTAGTAGCTGTAGGTGGGGCTGGCCTCGATGAGGACCCGGTCCCCCACCTTTTTGCCCCACAGGGCCTTGCCCACGGGGGACTCCTTGGAAATCAGGCCCTTCAAAGCATCCTGGCGGAGGGTGGTCACAAACTGGATGGTCTCCTCTTCCTCGTCCTCCTCGATCCAGAAGGTCACCTTGTCGAAGAGGCCGATGCCCTCGCCGGTGGAGGTGCCGTCGATGATCTTGGCGGTCTTGATCATGTTTTCCAGGTAGCGGATGCGGCTGTCGTTGCGGCCCTTTTCCCGCTTGGCGGCCTTATATTCAAAGTTCTCGCTCAGGTCACCGAAGGCACGGGCCACCTTGACCTCCTCGATGAGCTGGGGGCGGAGGACCAGACGGCGGTGGTCCAGTTCTTCCTTCATTTTATCAATGTCAACTTGGGTCAGTTCGTCGTACATGGGAAACCTCGCTTATAAAAATTTGGGGGGCAGAGGGTCGGCGCCCTCGGCGGCCAGAAGGGTGTGGATGGACTGCTTGCCCTCCAGCACCATGAGCTTGGAGGTGCCGTGGGCCAGGAGTTTGCCCTCCTGGTTCTTCACCGTGGCCTCGCTGAGGCAGATGGACCGCCCCACCCGGACCACATGGCCCTCGGCGATGAGGGTGCCGGAGTTCACCATCCCTAAGTTGGTGACGTTCAGGTCCAGGGAGGTGTAGCCCTGGTCCTCCTCCATCTGGCAGTAGAGGGCCCAGTAGGCCACCGTGTCGACGAGGGAGGAGTAGACCCCTCCGTGAACGCCCCCGAAGGAGTTGCCGTGGCGGGCGTATTCCAGGGGGACCACCAGACGGCAGTACCCCGGTTCCATGACCTGGAAATCCATGCCCAGCAGGGCAAAGTAGGGGGCTTTATTCAGAAGGCCCATGAGGGCCTGGGTGTGGGCGGGATTGATGGGCTTCATGGGACGCACCTCTTTCGTGTCTCTTGAGGGTATGGTATCAAAAAACGAAGAGGATGGCAAGGGAAAAGAAAAGCCCTCCGGCTTTTGCCGGAGGGCAGGAGAGGGATCAGGGGGTAGAGATGGCCTGGACAGTCCAGGTGTTGGTTTCGGTTTCGGTTGCGGTGTAGCCGGCGGCCAGTAGGTCGGTTTCGGGACCTTCAGAGGTGTTGTTTGCAGGGTTGAAGTTCTGGAAGGAGCCACCCTTGACCACGATTTTTGCGAAACCATTATGATAGTTGGCGTCGATGCAGTTCAGCAGGAAGTTGTAGTTGTCGCCATACGGGGTAACAGAGAAAGAACCGCCGGTGATGGTCAGGGTACCCTTGGTGACGGAGGCCACGGAGGTGGCGCCGTGGTAGGTGCCGCTCTCAATGGTAAGATTGCCGCTGGAGGAGCCGTCGGAGGAACCCAGAACGAAAACGTAGTCATCGTTGGTAATAGAGCCATTCTTCACGGTAACATTGGCATCGTCCTGCACCCGGACCACGGGGTAGATGCCGTCAGTGCCGGTGATGGTCTTGCCGTTCAGGTCCAGGGTGGTGCCCTGGGAGATGGTGAGGGGCTGGTCCAGAGTAATATCTGCGGTCAGCTTGACGGTGCCGCCTTCTGCAATAGCAGCTGCCAGTTCGGCGGCGGTGGTGATGTTGTTCTTGTCCACGGCACGGACGGTCCAAGTACCGCTGGATTCTTCGGAGATGTAGCCGGGAGCCACCAGATTGGTACCGGGGCCTTCGGATGCATTGTTTGCAGGGTTGAACTTTTCGAAGGAGCCGCCCTTGACCACGATATTTGCGGTGCCATCCGCATAGTTTGCGTCGATACAGTTCAGCAGGAAGTT
>JAFYPT010000076.1 GCA_017547425.1 Ruminiclostridium sp. | reverse complement strand
GGTGGCGACCAGATATAAGGTTCCTGCCATGTGAGGGTCCTCCTTATGCTTCGCTCTCGATTTGATAGTGGTTGGGTAAGATATCCAGGCCGGGACCGCCGTCCTTCACGCACTCCACCAGGACAGCATAAGGGGGCTTGGACCGGTCGTAGGCCAGCAGCTGCATCCGCTTGGGGGTGAGTCGAGCCTTTTCCAGGGCGGAGAAGAGTTCCGCCAGCCGCTCGGGCCGATAGACCAGGGCGAACCGTCCCCCGGTGCGGGTGAGACGGCCTGCCGTCCGGCACAGGTCCTCCACGGAACAAGTCTCGTCCATCCGGGCGGTGCCGCCGGAGGCTCCCGATCCGGTGCGGAAATAGGGTGGGTTGGAGACCACCAGATGGAAGTGATCCGCCGGGACCAGGGTCTTGTCCCGGAGATCTCCCAGGATGACCCGACCGGACAGGCCGTTGTCCTCCAGGTTCTTTTGGGCCAGACCAGCCGCCGTGGGGTTGATCTCAATGCCGGTCCGCTCCAGCCGTTCCTCCCGCTGGGACAGCAGAAGGAGCAGGGAGCCCACCCCGGTCCCCAGGTCACAGACCTTCCAGTTGGGCTTCAGGGTGCAGAACCGGGACAGGAGCACGCTGTCCCGCCCCAGCTTGAAACATTCGTCGGACTGGGTCAGCTGATAGGTGCCCAGGTATTCCACAGAGATCATGTCGCGTCCTCCTCTGCCAGCTTCCGCAGGTGACCCAGGAACCACCGGGTGATGCGGCCGGTGAGCCCCCAGATGATGTGCCCCTCGTATTCGTAGATGGGGATGTCCATCCAGCCGCTCCGCCATTTGTATCCGTTGGGGAAGCCCACCTTGGCAAAGGGGAACTTGTCGTCGGATTCAAAGCGGACGGGGTAGCGGTAGACCTCCTCCTCGTAGCCCAGCAGGAAGTCCAGGGGCACGCAGAAGGTGTTTTTCACCTCGGAGGCACTCTCTTTGAGTCTCTCCACCCCCTCGGGCTTCACTCGGGCCAGGAAGGGGTAAATCACCCGGTCGCTGATGTCCTGGACCACATCCAGGGGGGCCAGCACTTCGATGGACTCGGTGGGGATGCCCAGTTCCTCCCAGGTCTCCCGGAGGGCAGTGTCCACGGGCTTCTCCCCCTTCTCCCGCCGTCCGCCGGGGAAGCAGACTTCCCCGGGCTGATGGCCCACCAGGGTCTCCGCACGGGTCTCATAGAGGAGGCAGAGCTTTCCCTCCTGCTCCACCAGGGGCAGAAGGACAGCGTACTCGCTGACGGTGCACTGGAGGCCCAGTTCCCGGTTCTGAAAATAGGTTTTCATGCGGTCAATGTTCATGGGACCTCCTCAGGATTCGGGCACGGTGAATTTGGCCAGCAGGTTAGGCTGAGACCACAGGACCACCTTGCCCTGGGCCAAACTCTCCTTCACCCGGATGAGCCGCTGGTTGCGGCTGCCCCGGAAGCGAAGCTCGTAGGACTTCTCCTTCTGGATAAAGGGGCCGTCCACCAGCACGTCGGTGTGCCGGAGAAGGGCCTGCCAGCCGGGGTCCTCACTGGCCAAAATATGTTCAAAGGTGTAGCCGGAATAGGTCCACACCGTCCAGCCAATGGCGTGGGCAGCCTCCGCCAGCCGGGCGCAGTCGGCCGCCTGGGCGAAGGGCTCACCGCCGGAGAGGGTCAGACCCTCGATGAGGGGATTTTTTCCCATCATGGCTGTAAGCTCCTCCACGGAAACCTCCCGTCCCCCCAGGGGATCGTGGGTGTCCGGGTTGTGACAGCCGGGGCAGTGGTGAGGACAGCCCTGGGTGAAGATGGTAAACCGCAGACCGGGACCATCCACGATGGAGTCATTCACGGTGTTGGCAATGCGCACGCTTCCACCCCTTTCTGGTACGATTCTTAATAAATTATGATACCATATTTTCTGTACGGAAACAAGGTTCATCCCCTGGGTGAAAAGGACTGATTTTGGCAGGAAACCCCGGAAGAAGGTTCTGGCGCTGGTTCTGGCAATGGCTATGTCTCTGTCCCTGGCTGTTACCGCTGGCGCTGCAACCCTGGGCGACTACTCCGATAGCGAGCAGGTCACTGCTAAGTACGCTACCGCTGTTGACTTCGCCTCTCAGCTGGGCATCCTGGAAGGCTTTACCGATGGTAAGTATCATCCCCAGGGCACCCTGACCCGTGCTCAGCTGGCAACCATGGTCTACCGCATGACCACCGCTGACGTCAACGACGTCTACACCGCTAACTTCGCTGGCGGCGCTGCTGAGGCATTCTCCGACACCGCTGCTACCGCATGGTACGCTGGCTATGTCGGCTACGCTGCTGACGCTGAGCTGCTGAAGGGCCTGGGTGACGGCACCTACGCTCCCGACGCTGCTCTGACCGGCTACGCAGCTCTGGCTGCATTCCTGCGCGGCGTTGGCTACGACGAGCCCGGCTACAACTTCGTTGGCGCTGACTGGACCGTCGAAGTCGCTAAGGTCGCTAAGCAGGCTGGCGCTCTGGCTGGCATCACCAACGTGGACCTGAACAAGCCCATCACCCGCGAAGTGGCTGCTCAGATGATCTACAACATCATGTTCTCCGACATGGTCGCTTACACCCCCGCTTTCGGTTATCAGGAAGGCATCCTGGGCGCAGGCGACACCCTGGCTGCTGACGAGTTCTATATCGTCTCCGACAAGGACGGCGACGCAGCTAACATCGCTCCCTGGGGCCGCCCCGCAACCATCTGGGTTGCTAAGGAAGGCACCGAGGCTGCTACCGCAGCTGTCACCATCGCAGCTGAGCCCGTTGCTACCTACAAGACCGCTGTCAACCAGTGCGACCTGTCCAAGGAACTGGGCAAGACCGGCACTTGGAAGGCTGAGCAGTGGCTGAACGGCGACAACAAGGGCGAGACTAATATCGATGCTACCGCTATCAAGTCCGATGTTGCTGGCACCGCTCAGGGTACCCTGACCGAGGTCTACAAGGTTGGCTCCGAGTATGAGATCGTTGAGATTCAGACCTGGATGGCAGAGGTCACCAACGTTGTCAAGGCTGTCTATGACAGAAACGGCCACGTCACTCAGAAGGCTGAGACCACTCTGAAGGCTTGGAACAACGAGAACGTTGCAGAAAGCGAAGCTCTGAAGCTTACCTTCAAGGCTGAGACCGAGGCATTCGCTAAGGAATCCTATGTCCTGCTGAACAACTCCGAGTTCTCCGGCGGTGCAGTTACTGTCGCTGTTGAAGACGCTGGCATCCTGACCCAGGGCCGTACCGTTACCTACACTCCCGACCTGGAAAAGGGCGTTGACTACGGCGTTCTGAACCTGACCGCTGCAACTCCCGTTGCTACCGGCGAGCTGACCGCTTACAACAACACCACCAAGACCTCCACCATCGGCGGCACCACCTATGACTGGGCTCTGAAGTTCGGCATGGGCTTTGTCGGCGAGACTGGCAAGACCTATGACGTCTATGTCGACTTCTACGGCAACGTCATCGGCATCAAGGAGCCCGCAACCGTCTACTCCTATGGCGTTATCACCAAGATGGCTTGGGCTGACAGCTATCTGCCTCTGGACGATGCACAGGCATATGCCAACATCATGGACTTCACTGCATCCGCAGAGAACAACGTCGTGATGGACAACTACAAGGGCATGGACTTCACCGGTATTAACACTGATGCAGTTGCAACTGCAGCTCCTCAGGTTTCCACCGATGCTGACAACAACAAGATCTACTACGATTATGCATTCCAGTTCAAGACTCTGAGCGACGGTTCCAAGGCAGTCACTGCTTCCGGTACCCGCGTTGCTGGTGTCGACATTGAGAAGGCAGTCTCCAACCTCTTCGCTGCTAAGGCAGCAACCAACGACAACACTGTCTACCTGGTGAAGACTGGCAACGTTGACGATGGATACACCTACACCTCCTACACTGGCTACAAGACTGTTCCCAGCATGGAAAATGTCACCGTCACCTACTTCGCTGCAGACAACTATGTTACCTACATCTTTGTCGATGCAACCAAGGCAACCTTCACCGGCACCACTGTTCTGGCTAACATTGCTAACGATGGTATCGACGGTCAGGAAGGCACCCTGAACATTTACTACATGTACATCGATGGCAAGCACGTTGCTCAGACCTGCGCAAAGACCCTGGCACAGGTTGGCTACAACGCAGGCCCCGGCCTGTATGAGGTCTCCTTCGATGCTGATGGCGTGATTGTTGCAGTCAAGGATGCAGCTACTGTTACCGATCTGCTGCAGTCCGTCAATGACGTTATCGATTACACTGGTACTGTCATCGAAAATGAGTCCGTTGCTATCAACTGCACTGGCGCTCCTGTCTATGTGAGAGCTGCTGACTACTCCGTCACTGTTGGCACCGATGCTGATATCGTGGCTGGCAGCAACGTTATCGCAGTCATGAACGACGCTGGCGATATGGCAGTTGCTCTGTACGTCATTAAGTAAGTTTCTCTCTATAGAGACTAACTGACTCAACTCATTACAAGCCCCCGAGTTCGCTCG
This sequence comes from Ruminiclostridium sp., assembly GCA_017547425.1. Classification (GTDB taxonomy): domain Bacteria; phylum Bacillota; class Clostridia; order Oscillospirales; family Oscillospiraceae; genus Evtepia. The sequence continues at coordinate 9,667 of JAFYPT010000076.1, read as the reverse complement.
GGGGCTTGTTTTCTTTGTCCAGTCCCCCTCATCCGCCGCGTTCGCCCTCTCCGTCCGTGCGGGCGCATGACTATGGCCTCTACGTCGGCATGACAGGCAGAAAAAAAGCCCAGTCCCGAAGGACTGGGCGTTTCACGCTATTGGATTTTGAAGAATTACTCTTCCAGCTCGTTTGCACGGATACGCAGGGCGCCGGTGGGGCAGGCCTCTGCGCACTTCAGGCAGTGAGCGCAGATCTCGATGGCTTCGCTGGTGCGGAACTCGGGCTTGATGGCGGTGTCGAAACCACGGCCAACCAGGTCGATGATGCCCTTGCCAACCACTTCGTCGCAGATACGGACGCACTGGCCGCACAGGATGCACTTGCCCTGGTCGCGCTCGATGGCAACCAGACGCTTCTCGCGGAAGTTGGGGTGGATCTTGCCCTTGCCGTGGAGGCGGATGACCTTCTCAGGCTTCAGCTCATACAGGTTCGCGCAGCGGATCAGCTTACACTCGGTGTAGTCGTGGCAGCCGCAGTCCAGGCAGCGGGCAGCCTCGGCGCGAGCCACTTCCTCGGGGAAGCCCAGGTTGATCTGCTCGAAGTCGTGCTTACGCTCCTCGGGATCGCGGACGGGCATCTTGGCGCGAGGCAGCTTGGCATAGCCGGCGTAACGCTCGGGGGTGACGCTCATGACGGACAGGAACTGCTTGCGGTAAGGCACTTCCATGCCCTTCAGGTACAGGTCCACGACCTTGGCGCAACGGCGGGCATCGCCGATGGCCTCGATGGCGATGGAGGCACCGTTGTTGGTGGCATCGCCCACAGCAAACACGCCATCCATGGAGGTGCGGAAGCTGGTCTCGTCAGCGGAGATGATGCCCTTGCGGTTCAGCTCGATGCCGTCGAAGCCGGTCACGTTGGCCTTCTGGCCGATGGCTGCGATGACAGCGGTGACAGGCAGGGTCTCGAACTTGCCCTTGACGGGCTTGGGTGCGCGGCGGCCGGACTCGTCGGGCTCGCCAAGCTCCATGACCTGGAGCTTGATCTCCTTGACCTTGCCGTCCTCACCGATGATGCAGTCGGGGTTGGTCAGGAACTTGAAGATGACGCCCTCTTCTCTGGCCTCGTCGATCTCCAGCTGCTCTGCGGGCATTTCTGCCTCGGTACGGCGGTAGACAACATAGACCTCTTCTGCGCCCAGACGGACGGCAGTGCGGCAGGCGTCCATGGCGGTGTTGCCGCCGCCCACGACAGCGACCTTGTTGCCGATGTCAACGGGGATGCCCTGGGCGACCTTCTGCAGGAAGTCGATGCCGCCCATAACGCCTTCCAGATCCTCGCCGGGGCAGCCGACGGGCATGCTGGACCAGGCGCCGATGGCCAGGACCACTGCATCGTACTTGCTCTTGAACTCCTCGAAGGAGGCGTCCACGCCGATGCGGTAGTTGTTCTTCATGATGACGCCCATGGATGCGATCTCTTCGATCTCAGCATCCAGGACGGACTTGGGCAGACGGTACTCGGGGATACCATAGCGCAGCATACCGCCCATCTGAGGCATTGCGTCCACAACGGTGACACGGTGGCCCTGGAGGGACAGGTAGTAAGCTGCGGTCAGGCCGCCGGGGCCGCCGCCGATGACGCCCACGCGCTTGCCGGTGGAGGCAGCCTTTGCGGGCAGGTAGCCGCCCTGTGCAATGACATTGTCAGCGGCGAAATACTTCAGGTATGCGATGGAGATGGGCTCTTCCACCATGGCGCGACGGCAGCCGCCCTCGCAGGGATGGGGGCAGACACGGCCGATGGATGCGGGGATGGGCAGTCTCTCCTTGATGATGCGGACAGCTTCCATGTCGTCGCCGCGGGAGATGGCCTGGACATAGCCCTGGGCGTCCACCTTGGCGGGGCACTTCAGCAGGCAGGGACCACGGCAGTCGCCGTCGTGGTCACTCATGAGCAGCTCGATGCTGGTCTTGCGGGTGCGGACCACGCGCTCGGACTCGGTCTCGATGACCTGGCCGTCGGTAGCGATGGTGGAGCAGGCACGCAGCAGCTTGGGGCTGTTCTCAGCCTCCACCACGCACAGGGAGCAGCCGCCGTAGTGCTTCAGCTCGCTGTTGTGGCACAGGTTGGGGATATGGATGCCGTTGGCTTCGGCGATCTCAAGAATGGTCTGGCCGGAGGTGCCGGTGCAGATCTGACCGTTGATCGTAACCTTGATCTTGGTTTTCTTCATCATAGTGACACCCTCCTTCCTTACTCTACGGTGATTGCGTCGAACTTGCAGGAGCTCACGCACTGCTTGCACTTGATGCAGGCAGCCTGATTGATGATATGGGGCTCCTTACGCTCGCCGCTGATGCAGCTGACGGGGCACTTCTTTGCGCAAACAGTACAGCCGACGCACTTGTTGATGTCGATGGAGATGGTCAGCAGAGCGGAGCACTCGCAGGCGGGGCACTTCTTGTCCCGGATGTGAGCCTCATACTCGTCGCGGAAGTAGCGGATGGTGGTCAGGACGGGGTTGGGAGCGGTCTGACCCAGGCCGCACAGTGCGCCGTCCTTGATGCCGATGCACAGCTCTTCCAGCAGCTCGATGTCGCCTTCCTGGCCCTTACCCTCGCAGATACGGTTCAGGATCTCCATCATACGGGTGGTACCGACACGGCAGGGCACGCACTTACCGCAGGACTCACGGGCGGTGAAGTCCAGGAAGAAGCGGGCGATGTTGACCATGCAGGTGGTGTCGTCCATAACGACCATGCCGCCGGAGCCCATGATGGCGCCGGTAGCGGACAGAGCCTTGTAGTCGATGGGGGTGTCTGCCATGGATGCGGGGATACAGCCGCCGGAGGGGCCGCCCATCTGGACTGCCTTGTACTGACGGTTGTTCTTGATGCCGCCGGCGATGTCGAAGATGACGTCCTTCAGGCTGTTGCCCATGGGGACTTCCACCAGACCGCCGCGCTGAGCCTTACCGGTCAGAGCGAAGACCTTGGTGCCCTTGGAGTTCTCGGTGCCCATAGCAGCGAAGGCAGCGCCGCCGTTGCGCAGGATCCAGGGAACGTTGGCGAAGGTCTCCACGTTGTTGATGTTGGAGGGCTCGTTCAGATAGCCGCTCTGTGCGGGGAAGGGAGGCTTCAGGCGGGGCATACCGCGCTTGCCTTCCATGGACTCGATCAGAGCAGTCTCCTCGCCGCAGACGAATGCGCCTGCGCCGATCTTGATGTTCATGTCGCAGGAGAAGCCGGTGCCCAGGATGTTGTCACCCAGCAGACCACGTGCGCGTGCCTGCTCGATGGCCTGGCCCAGATGCTCCACAGCCAGGGGATACTCTGCACGGATGTAGACGTGCATGTTCTTTGCGCCCACAGCGTATGCGCCGATCAGCATGCCTTCGATGAGGGTGTGGGGGTCGGACTCGATGAGAGCACGGTCCATGAATGCACCGGGATCGCCCTCGTCGGCGTTACAGATGATGTGCTTGTCCTCGCCCTCAGCCTTGCGGGCTGCATCCCACTTGAACCAGGTGGGGAAGCCTGCGCCGCCGCGGCCAGCCAGACCGGAGACCTTGATCTCCTCGATGACTGCCTCGGGGGTCATCTTCAGGGCTCTGTCCAGAGCCTTGTAGCCGTCGTGCTTGATATAGGCGTCGATGCTGGTGGGGTCGATGACACCGCAGCGGCCCAGGGCCACACGGGTCTGCTTCTTCAGGAAGCGTGCGTCATCGTCGCTGATGAACAGACGCTCCAGGGAGGAGAAGTCCTTCTCGCGGACAGCGTCCACGATGCCCTGGGCATACATTTCATTGACGCGGACCAGGCGGTGCAGCAGCTGATCGCCCTCGTAGATGTCCACGATGGGTTCCAGATAGCACATGCCGATACAGCCGGTCTTTTCCACGGTGAATGCGTCGGTGGGGGTCATATAGCCGGAGATGACCTTTGCCACGCGGGCGGCGCCTGCGGACACACCGCAGCTGCCCTGGCCGACCAGGATGCGGATGCCGTCGCCTGCCTCACGCTGGCGCAGGCCGCGGAGGATGTTGATGGTCTTTTCGGGGGTCAGGTTGCCGTAGGTCTCGCCGTTGATCATCATAACGGGAGCCAGGGAGCAGCAACCCAGGCAGGCCACTTCGCTGAGGGTAAACATACCGTCCTCGGTGGTCTCGCCGTTGCGGATGCCCAGTTCCTGGGTGATGGCCAGGCGGATACGCTCTGCGCCGTTGACGTGGCAGGCGGTGCCTTCGCACAGCATGATCTCGTACTTACCCACGGGGGCCAGACGGAAGTAGCTGTAGAAGGTGGCGACACCCATGACTTTTGCAGGGCTGTTGCCGGTGCGCTCAGCCACGTGATAGATCACTTCCTGGGGCAGGTAGCCATAGATGGACTGGGCCTGCTGCAGGATCATGATCAGACTGGTGGAATCGTCCTGATACTGGCGGAGTACGCCTTCCATCAGGGAAAGATCAACACCTGAGGTAAACTCGGTCATTTGCTTTCACTCCTTATAATCGGGCAACGGGACAGCCCGGCCACGGATTCTGGCCGATTTCCTGCCCACATTACCATAAACACGTTCGTTACAATTATAATCCTATTTGAGACTGATTACAAGCCCATTCATGCAGTCGCGGGCATTTTTTTGTGCGTTTTTTAGCAATTCCTGCAGAATCTGGACCCGTCCTGCCGACCTTTCCTGCACATTTCTCGCGAAAATGACGGAAAAATTTCGCATCATAAATACCTGCAAATTCGAGGAAAAAGAAGGGGAATTCTGGACACGGAATTTTTCCCGGTGTCTTTGACACAAAGACAGTGGGGACAGCCGCCCCTGTCGCTCCCAACAAAAAAGCGCCCGAATGGGCGCTTTTCGCATCTCAATGCAGATAGTGCATGGGATCGATAGACACATCATACTCAATCATCTCGAAGTGCAGATGGTCGGGGCTGGCGCTCTCGGAAATAGCGGTGGTCCCCACCGTCCCCAGGACCGTCCCGGCCACCACCTCGTCCCCCACCTGGACGTTCACCGTCTCAGACAGGTTGGCGTAGAAGGTCTGCATGCCGGTGCCGTGATCCACGGTGACCGTCTGGCCCAGCATGGGGTCCAGGCTCACGCTGGTGACCGTCCCCTTGCCCGAGGCACAGACTGTGGTGCCCGCAGGGGCGGCGATGTCCAGGCCGGCGTGGGTCCGCCAGTCCCCCATGGTGTCGTCATAGGCGAAGACCTCCAGGCTGAAGTCCCGCTGGACCTCCCCCTGGACGGGCCAGACGTAGGCGGTGGAGGTGGGAGCATCCTCCGGGACCTCCTCCTTGGGTTCCGGGGCGGTGGGTTCCGTTTGGGGCTCCGTCGTCTCCTGGGCAGGGGGTTCGGTCTGGATGGGGGCGGGCTCTTCCTGCCGGATCTCCGCCTGACCGCTGACCGCAGACTCCGGTCCGAAGCCCCCGGCGGGTCCGGTGAGCCCCTGGAACAGATAGTAGCCCGAAATGCCAATGGCGGCGACGCAGAGGAACAGGATGATGTAAAAGCCCTTGCCCTCGATGAAATCGCCCCGCTGCTGGGTGCGTTTTTGCTTCATAGGAAACCTCCCGATACTGTTTGGGTCCTTGAAAGACCTCTTCAAGGGCTATTCTTGCCCGGACGGGAGGTTTCTATACACAATTTACAGACCGGTGAGGTCGAAGTTGGGAATGTACTCGGCGGTGGCGGCGCTCTCCTCCTGGGAGAAGCCGTCCAGCCCCAGATTGGCCATGTAGGCGGCCGCCGCCCGGACCTCGCTCTTTCGCAGGCGGCGGTTCAGCTCGGGGTACTCCGCTGCCTTCCCCCAGGGGGTGTACTGGCTCATGAGGGAGAAGAGGACGGTGTGGGGCGGGAAGGTCTCGGCCACCCAATCCATGACCGCCTTAGCCTGTTCCAGTCGGCCCGGCAGGATGAGATGGCGGATGACAACACCCCTTTGTAGGATGCCTTCCTCGTCCAGCTCATAGGGGCCGGTCTGGCGGACCATCTCCCGGATGGCAGCTTGGGCCACCTCTGGGTAGTCCTCGGCCATGGCGTATTTCTTTGCCCCGGCGGGGTCGGGGTACTTGTAGTCGGGCAGATAGATCTGAATTTTGCCCTCCAGGGCTTCCAGGGTCTCCACCCGGTCGTAGCCCCCGGAGTTCCACACCACAGGGACGGGCAGGGGCTCGGCCAGAGCCTCGGCAACCGCATGGGCGTAGTGGGTAGGGTTCACCAGGTCGATGTTGTGGGTCCCGGCCTCCACCAGATCAAAAAAGATATCCCGCAGACGTGCCACGGAAATTTCCTTGCCGAAATCCTGCTGGCTGATGGAGTCGTTCTGGCAGAAAATGCACCCCAGAGAGCAGCCGGAGAAAAAGACAGTGCCCGCCCCACGGGTGCCGGACAGGGGCGGCTCCTCCCAGTGGTGGAGGGCGGCTCGGGCTAACACGGGACGGTCCGGCATTCGGCAGCGGCCTTTTCCCTTGGTGCGGTCAGCCCCGCATTGGCGGGGGCAGAGGTTGCATTTGGTTAAATCAAAGCTCACGGCAATTCCTCCTCCACCAACGCCCGGAAGGGGGCGAAGGCGCTGGGCACGGCGTACCGGTCCGCCAGGTTGGCCTTGTCCACCCAGACCCAGCCCTCGGGCAGGTGGGGGGTGTCCAGATGGGCCTTCCAGGCGGTCATCCGCCACTCTACGTGGCTGAAAATGTGGACTCCCGTCCCGGCGAATTCCAGTTCGATATCCGGGACGGGCGGTTCTTCGTCGGTCAGAGCGTTGGGGTACTCCCACAGCCCTGCCAGAAGTCCCTTGGCAGGACGGCGGCGAAGGGCCACTTTTCCCTCGTGGAAAAAGAAGAAGACCTTTCGCTCCTCGATTTTTCGGGGTTTCTTGGCGGGGCGGACGGGGAGTTCGCCCGTGCGGCCCTGGATGCGGGCCTGGCAGAAGTCGGTCGCCGGGCACTTGTCGCAGAGAGGGGCCCCGTTGGGCAGGCAGACCATGGCCCCCAGGTCCATCATGGCCTGGTTGAACTTCCCCGGCTCAGCCAGGGGGATGATTTGGGCCAGGGCTTCCGTGAAGTGCTTTTTCCCCTTGGCGGTGGTGATGTCCGTGTCGTCGGCCAGAATCCGGGCGGCTACCCGCAGGAGGTTGCCGTCCACGGCGGGGGTGGGCTGGCCGAAGCAGATGGAGGCCAGGGCCGAGGCGGTGTAGTCCCCCACCCCCGCCAGGGAGCGGAGGGTCTTGTAGTCGGTGGGGAAAACCCCGCCGAAGTCCTCCACGATCTGCCGGGCGGCCTTTTGGAGGTTCCGGGCCCGGCTGTAGTAGCCCAGGCCCTGCCAAAGCTTCATCAGCTGGTCTTCCGGGGCATCGGCCAGGTCCTGGACCGTGGGGAAGGCCTCCATGAACCGCTGGAAGTAGCCCAGGACGGCGGCCACCCGGGTCTGCTGGAGCATGATCTCCGACACCCACACCCGGTAAGGGTCGGGGGTCTGCCGCCAGGGCAGGTCCCGGGCGTTGTCCCGGTACCAGTCCAACAGGGGGATGGGAAGGTTGGATAAAGGATTCACGGTAGTTCCTCCTGATGCAGTAAGTTCAAAAGTTCCGGGGGGACCGGGCATTCCAGGGCAATCTCTTCCCCGGTGATGGGCTGATACAGCCGGATGGAGGCCGAGTGGAGGGCGAACCGGTCGGGCAGCTCCCCCGTCTCGATGCCGTAAAGGAAATCCCCCACCAGGGGACAGCCCAGGTGGGTCATGTGGACCCGGATCTGGTGGGTGCGGCCGGTCTCCAGTTGGAGCCGGACCAGACTGCGCCTGCCGTTTTCCTCCAACACCTGGTAATGGGTCCGGGCCTCAGCCCCCTCGGGGGTGACCATCCGCCGCAGGACGGAGCCGGGTTCCCGGCCGATGGGGGCGTCCACCGTTCCGGTCTGGGGTTCCGGTACCCCCTCGCACACCGCCAGATAGGTTCGGGTCAGCCGCCCGTCCCGGAGCTGCTGCTGGAGCAGCTCGTGGGCGTGGGGGTGCTTGGCCACCGCCATGAGGCCCGAGGTCCCCCGGTCCAGGCGGTTCACGGGATGAAAGGCGGCCCGGAGGCCGATTGTTTCATAGTATGCCATGAGGAAGTTGGCCAGGGTGTCCCCGTGGTGGCCCTGGCTGGGGTGGACGGGTGTGCGGCCGTCCTTATTTATAATAAGGAGATCCTCGTCCTCATAGAGAATATCCAGAGGGCCGGGAACCGCCTCGATCTGTTCGCTGAACACCGTGTCTCCCACAAAGACCGACAGGGTCTGACCCTCGGCCGCCCGGGCGTTGGTGAAGACCGTCTGGCCATCCAGCAGGATGCCGTCGGGGAGGGTTTTGGCCCGGCGGACACTGGACCCGGACAGGTTCAATTCCTTCCGCAGGAGGGTGTTTACGTCCCGGCCTGCCAGGTCGGGGGTGACGGTCAGGGTGAGTCTGCGCATGGCGGCCTCCTTCCTATTGTGGTGGTAGGGCAATTGTGCTATACTGGTCAGAGAAACATCCAAGGAGGGATGTCTGTGTCGAAAAAGAAAAAACGAAAGATCCCCTGGCAGGCCGCCATCCTGTTCCTGGTCTTTGTGGCCCTGGGCGGCTTCTGCGGGGTGATGATCGCCGAGCATATGGACACCATGTCCTCGCCGGACACCAGCCCCGGCCAGACCCTGTTCTATTTCGCCGGGATGGTCCTGGTGCTCTTCCTTCTGCTCTTTCTCCAGATCGTGGTCCACGAGGGGGGACACCTGGTCTTCGGCCTGCTTTCGGGCTACAAGTTTTCGTCCTTCCGGGTGGCCAGCTTCATGTGGGTCAAACAGGAAGGGAAGCTCCGGTTCAAGCGGCTCTCCCTGGCGGGGACCGGCGGCCAGTGCCTGATGGATCCCCCGGACATGGTGGACGGGAAGCTCCCGGTGATCCTGTACAACCTGGGCGGGTCCATCCTGAATCTGATTTCCGCCGCTCTGTGCCTGATCCTCTGGCGGCTCACCCTGGGCATGGCCTTCTGGCCGGTGGTCTTTCTCATGTCCGCCCTCATCGGCCTGGTGTACGCCCTGGTGAACGGCATCCCTCTGCGGCTGGGGGCCGTGGACAACGACGGCCACAACGCCCTGGCCCTGGGCAAGGACCCGGCGGCCCTCCGGTCTTTTTGGATCCAGATGAAAATGGCTGCCCTCCAAGCCCAGGGAGTCCGGCTGAGGGATATGCCCCAGGAATGGTTTGAGGCCCCGGACGAGGCCGGGATGCAGAACAGCCTCACCGCTGTGCTGGCGGTCTTCCGGTGCAACCGGCTCATGGACGAGCACAAGTTCCAGACCGCACGGGAGGAGATGGCCGACCTGGTTTCCGGGGAAAATGCCCTCATGGGGATCTATCAGAACCTGCTGACCTGCGACCTCATCTACTGCGAGTGTCTGTTTGAAAACCGGCCCCAGCGGCTGGAGCGGATGCTCACCAAGGGCCAGAAGAAGTTCATGAAGAACATGAAGAAGTTCCCCTCCGTCCTGCGGACCCAGTACGCCTATGCCCTGTTGGGGCAGGGAGACCGGGCCGAAGCGGAGAAGATCGAAGCCCAGTTCCAAAAGGTGGGCCGGTCCTACCCCTACCCTGTGGAGTGGGAGGGCGAGCGGGAGCTCATGGACCTGGCCAAGGCCCGGGCAG
>JAFYPT010000075.1 GCA_017547425.1 Ruminiclostridium sp. | reverse complement strand
GCGCCCTTGGTCATCATCATGATGCCGCCGGAGAACCGGTGGATGGTGGACATGAGCTTACGGTCGGAGTCGAAGGGCAGCTCGCTCAGGCGGGGCCAGGCGGCGCGGACCTCGTCCTCTTCGAAGCCGAAATCCTCACCCAGACGGACCAGAGCGGTCTCGGTGGGGTCACCGATCTCGTGGACCTTGCCGGTCTGCTTGTCGGTGGTGACGGTGGCATCGCTGCACAGGAGGGCCGCACGGAGGAGGGGCTCCTGGGTGGGGTCCTGGAAGTTTGCCTCGGGGGCGGGGATGATTTGGCCGTTCACATAGAGCTGACGGACAGTCATGCGGTTCTGGGTCAGGGTGCCGGTCTTGTCGGAGCAGATGACGGACACGCTGCCCAGGCCTTCCACCGCCTGGAGTTTACGGATGACGGCGTTCTCCTTGGCCATTTTCCGGGTGCCGAAGGAGAGGACGATGGTCACGATGGAGCTGAGGGCCTCGGGGATGGCGGCCACCGCCAGAGCGATGGCGAAGAGGAAGGCACTCATGATGTCCTCGCCACGGACCAGAACGTTCACGCCGAAGATGATGGCGCAGAGGATGAGGATGCCGATGGACAGCTTCTTGCCGAACTGGTCCAGAGAGACCTGCAGGGGGGTCTTCTTCTCGGAGGTGGACTTCAGCAGGGCAGCGATCTTGCCCATCTCGGTCTCCATGCCGGTGCCGGTGACCAGGAACTTGCCCCGGCCATAGGTGACGAAACTGCCGGAGAAGACCATGTTGGTGCGGTCTCCCAGGGCCACATCCCCCTCGATGGCCTCCACGGTCTTTTCCACGGGGAGGGACTCGCCGGTGAGGGCGGCTTCTGCGGTCTTCAGGCTGGCAGATTCCAGCACACGGCCGTCGGCACAGACGGCATCACCGGCCTCCAGGATGACGATGTCACCGGGAACCACTTCACGGCCGGGGATCTGGACGATCTTCCCGTCTCGCAGGACCTTGGCCGTGGGGGCCGACATCTGCTTCAAACTGTCCAGAGAGGCTTCCGCCTTCACGGTCTGGACGGTGCCCAGGATGGCGTTCATGGTGATGACCGCCAGGATGACCACCATACTCTCCACATCGCCCAGGGCGGCGGAAACACCGGCGGCGATGATGAGGATGATGACCAGGAAGTCTAAAAACTGTTCAAAGAAAATGCGGGCGGTGCTCTTTTTGCCACCTTCCCGAAGCTCGTTGGGGCCGTACTTCTCCAGACGGCTGGCGGCCTCTTTGCCAGACAGGCCATTCTCACCGGTCTGAAGCCCGGTCAGCAGGTCCGAGCTGGTCTGCTGCCAGATCTCTTTGATTTTACTCATAGCTTTCGTCCTTTCTTTGGTGGAAGCCAAAAAATAAAAGCGAGCCCTTTTGCCGCAATGCTCCCACGCACCACGCAAAAGTCTCGCCATTTCAACCCGAAGCGGGGCCGTGCCCGTGTATTGACGCCTCGGATGCACAGGGACTGTGCCGACTACTCCCTTTTACTATGGGCAAATCATATCCTATTTTTCCTTGATTGTCAAGACAAAAAGGCTTGCTATTCTTTCTTAAATGAAGTAAGATAATTTTACGTATCCTTTTCTCGGAGGTGCCGCCATGGAAGGCAAGTCCCCCAAGTCCACAAAGTTCTGGCTGGCCCTCATCGGGGTCCTTCTGGTGGTGGCCCTGGCCGGTATGCTGGTCATTCAGGACCTTCGGGAGGAAGGGGCCCAGGTGGTCATCACCTGGAACGGAGAGGTGGACGGCACCTACCCCTTGGCGGAGGACCGCACCTTTGTTTTTGAAGGGGAGAGCGGTGGCCGCAATGTGGTCGTCATTGAGGACGGCCTGGTCTTCGTGTCCGAGGCCAACTGCCCCGACCAGGTCTGTGTAAACCACAAACCCACGAATCAAACGGCAGACCCCATCGTCTGCCTGCCCAATAAACTGGTGGTGGAGGTCTCCGCCCCCAGCAGCGAAAACCAACTGGATGGTGTGTCATGATGAACGTCAGAAAATTAACAACCATGGCCATGCTCACGGCCATTTCCATGATTGTCTTCCTCATTGAGGCTCAGATCCCCCTGCCCTTCGCCGTTCCCGGCGTGAAACTGGGCATTGCCAACGTCATTACCCTCTACGCCATCTGGACCCTGGGCCGGAAAGAGGCCCTGGCCATTCTGCTCATCCGTGTCTTCCTGGGCAACATCATTGCCGGCAACGTCATGGCCATGGCCTACAGTTTAGCGGGTGGCCTGCTGTGCTGGGTCATCATGTCCCTGCTCAAGCCCATTATGGGCCGCAACCAGATCTGGCTCATGAGCATCCTGGGTGCCCTGGGCCACAACGCCGGTCAGCTGGGTATGGCCATCCTGATCTCCGGCACCACCACCATGATCTGGTACGCCCCCGTCCTCATCGTGGCCGCCGTGGTCACTGGCGCTTTCACCGGCTACCTGACCCAGATCCTGCTGGGCCACATGGATAAGCTGCAGAAAGCGGTGTAAAATATTTTCGCCCTAAAACAGCCGCCCGGTTGGGCGGCTGTTTTTGAATCGGAAAGGAGGGCGAAGAAATGGGCAAAACTCGAAACCTAACCTATATCGCCCTCATGACCGCCCTGCTGGTCCTCTGTTCCTGGCTGACCCTCCCTCTGGGGCCGGTGACTTTCACCCTCCAGACCTTCGGTCTCTTCGCCGCCCTGGGTATTCTGGGGGGCAAACGGGGGACCGTGACCGTCCTGGTCTACCTGGCCTTGGGTCTGGTGGGCCTGCCGGT
>JAFYPT010000007.1 GCA_017547425.1 Ruminiclostridium sp. | reverse complement strand
TGTCCCAGAGGGTTTCAGGCGGTGGGCCAGGCCAACGGGAAGAACCCCCTGCCCATCCTCATCCCCTGCCACCGGGTCATCGCCGCCGACGGCAGCCTGGGGGGCTACTCCGACGGCCTGGACCGGAAGCGGTTCCTGCTGGACCTGGAAGGAATTTCGTATCAAGAGAAGAAAAAAGGAAGTGCGTGAGCACTTCCTTTTTTGCTGATTAAATTTTTGCCCCGAGGTCCTTGCCGCAGTGAGGGCAGACGGTGGTGTTCAGGGGCTTTTTCATGGGGAACCGGCCCTTGCAGTAGGGGCAGCGGTACAGAATGAGCAGGGTCAGCAGGCCGATGGCAGCCAAGGTGGCGAAAGCGGCGGTCATGGGGTAGACGTATTCCGCCGGGGCGATGTACATGGCAAAGGCCAGCACCAGAGCCAGGGCGAAACAGACGACCGAAATCTTGCGTGCAACTTTAAACATGGTTCACCTCATTCAGGGCTTCATGTGGTTGAGCTCCTTCTCGCAGAAGGGGCAGGCAGGGGGGAGACGGCGGTAGAGGATGATGCTCTTGCCGCAGTGGGGGCACTTGCAGAACCGCCGGAAGAAGAAACTGAGGGCCAGGCAGAGAATGCCGAAAGCGCCCATCAGGTAGAAGGCAGAGGGGCTGGCGGACATATCCGCAAAGAACAGGGAAATAAGGGAAACAATGCCCATGACCAGCATAACGTGGGTGGCCGAGCGGGCGATGGAAAAGCTCATGGGGACCTCCTGAGTGATTTAGTACCTGATATCTTACCACGAACCGGGAAGAAAGGCAATGTGTCAATGGCAGGAAAAAGGAGAGGCGAATGCCTCTCCTTTTTGGTTACTGGTTCTTCATCAGCAGGTACATGACAGCCTTCTGAGCGTGGAGGCGGTTCTCTGCCTCGTCGAAGATCTCGTCGGCGTGGGCATCAAAGACCTCGGCGGTGATCTCCTCGCCCCGGTGGGCGGGCAGACAGTGCAGGACCATGGCCTTCTCAGCGGCCACACCCATGACGGTGTCGTTGATCTGGTAGTCCTTGAAGATCTCCTTGCGCTCGTTGAACTCCCCTTCCTGACCCATGGAGGCCCACACGTCGGTGTACAGGACGTCGGCGTCCTTGGCGGCTTCCAGAATGTCGGGGGTGCACTGGAACATGCCGGGGTACTGGGCGGCAAACTCCATCATGACCGGGTCGGGCTGGTAGGTGCCGGGGCAGGCGATGGCAACCTTCATGCCGGTCTTCAGACCACCTGCGATGAGGGAGTTGGCCATGTTGTTGCCGTCGCCGATGTAGCACAGCTTGAGGCCTTCCAGCTTGCCCTTGTGCTCCCGGATGGTCTGCAGGTCGGCCAGGACCTGGCAGGGGTGGCAGAAGTCGGTGAGGCCGTTGATGACGGGGATGGTGGCGTACTTGGCCAGGGTCTCCACTTCTTCCTGGGCATAGGTGCGGATCATGATGCCGTCGCAGAAGCGGGACAGGACACGGGCGGTGTCCTCCACGGGCTCGTTGCGGCCGATCTGGCTGTCCTTGTCAGACAGGAAGATGGCGTTGCCGCCCAGCTGGTAGATGCCGGCCTCGAAGGAGACGCGGGTGCGGGTGGAGTTCTTTTCAAAAATCATGGCCAGAGTCTTACCGGCCAGGAAGGGATGGGGAATGCCCTTCTTCTTCATATCCTTCAGCTGGTCTGCCACGTCCAGGATCTCCAGGATCTCTTCGGTGGACAGGTCCAGCAGTTTCAGTAAATCTTTTTTCATAGATACACTCTCCATATATACAAATCAAGGACCTCGTAGAGTTTCACCGCTTCAGCGGTGAAATAAAGTGGGATCTGTTTTCCGGCGCGACATGTGCGTGCCGGAAAACACTTCTCGCGGAGGGAGTGTACGGACGAAGTCCGTGCACAGAGCGAAGCGTAAACCACAATTCAGAGCCCAGCGCAGCGGGTCTGAATTGGCCTCTTTTACTTCCAGATCATGGTACCGATGCCTGCGTGGGAGAGCATCTCGGTGAGGATGGAGTGGGGAATGCGGCCGTCCAGGATGTGAGAGCGGTGGACACCGTTTTCCAGGGCGTTGACGCAGCACTCGATCTTGGGGATCATGCCGCCGCCGATGATGCCGCTGGCCATGAGGCCGGGGACGTCCTGGAGACGAATCTCCGGGATGAGGGTGGAGGGGTCCTTGGGGTCCCGGAGGACACCCCGCACGTCGGTGAGCAGAATGAGCTTCTCTGCCCCCAGGGCGACGGCCAACTCAGCGGCTGCGGTGTCGGCGTTGATGTTGTAGGCGGTATCGTTGTCAATGCCCATCGCCACGGTGGAGATGACAGGGATGTAGCCGTTCTTCAGGGCATCGTTGACTACGTCGGGCAGGACCTTAACGATCTTGCCCACCAGGCCGTACTTTTCGTCCAGCTGCTTGGCCTGGAAGAGGGCACCGTCCAGACCGCACAGGCCAATGGCCTTGCCGCCCAGGTTGTTGAGGGTGGAGACCAGGCTCTTGTTCACCTTGCCGCAGAGGATTTGCTGGACGATGTCCATGGTTTCCTCGTCGGTGTAGCGCAGACCGTCCACAAAGTGGGTCTTCTTGCCGATCTTCTCCAGCATCTGGCCGATCTCCGGGCCGCCGCCGTGGACCACCACCACATGGACGCCAACCAGATGGAGAAGGATGATGTCGCTGATGACGGCGGAGCGGAGCTCTTCGGAGATCATGGCGTTGCCGCCATACTTGATGACCACGGTCTTGCCGTAGTATTTCTGAATGTAAGGGAGGGCTTCCACCAGAACGGTGGAGCGCTCCATGTAGTTGTTCATGTCCATAGGTTTCTCTTCCCTTCCGACGGGCGGCTTAACTTCTGTAGTCGCCGTTGATCTTCACGTAGTCGTAGGTCAGGTCGCAGCCCCAGCAGGAGCAGGAGGCCTCACCCTCGGTGATGGTCACCAGGATAATGACCTCTTCCTCAGACAGGACCTTGGTGGCCAGGTCTTCGTCGAAGACCACACCCTGGCCGCCGGAGCAGACCAGAAGCTCGCCGGCCTTGGACTGGAACTTCACTTCCACGGCCTTGGGGTCAAACTGGGCGCCGGAGTAACCGATGGCGCAGAGGACACGGCCCCAGTTGGCATCGGCACCGTAGACGGCGCACTTGACCAGGGGAGAGCGAACCACAGCCTTGGCCATGAATTCGGCCTTTTCCTCGGTCTCGGCACCCTGAACGGTGCAGGTGATCAGGTGGCTGGCGCCCTCGCCGTCGGCGGCGATCATCTTGGCCTCATACTCCAGCACGTGGCGGAGAGCGGCGTAGAAGGTGTCGTAGTCAGGGCCGGGGCCGGCGATGGGAGCGTTGCCCGCCAGACCGTTGGCCAGAACGATGCAGGTGTCGTTGGTGGAGGTATCTCCGTCCACGGTGATGCGGTTGAAGGTCTTGTCCACCACTTCCTTCAGCATGGGATCCAGCACAGAAGCGTCGATGGCGCAGTCGGTGGTGACCACGGCCAGCATGGTGCCCATGTTGGGGTGGATCATGCCGGAGCCCTTGGCGATGGCACCAATCTTCACGGTCTTGCCGCCGATCTCGATCTCCACAGCGATCTCCTTGGTGCGCAGGTCGGTGGTCATGATGGCGTGGGCGGCATCGTTGGAAGCCTTCTCGCTGTCGGACAGGGAAGCCACCAGACCGGGGACACCGGCTTCGATGGCATCGATGTTCAGCTCCACGCCGATGATGCCGGTGGAGCAGACACCGAAGTCCTGGGGCTGCAGGCCGGTGGCGGCCGCAGCGGCCTTGGCCATGCGGATGGCGTTTTCCATGCCCTTGGGGGCGCAGGCGTTGGCGTTGCCGCTGTCCAGGATGACACCCTGGGCCTTGTGATCGGCCAGGTATTCCATGGACAGGATGACGGGGTCAGCCTTGACCACGTTTCTGGTAAAGGTGCCGGCGGCGGTGCAGGGCACGTCGGACAGGACCATAGCCAGGTCCAGTTTATCGGGCTGGGGGGTGGTGAAGTTGTCCTTCACGCCGCAGTGCACGCCTGCGGCCTTGAAGCCCTGGGGAGCGGTCACACCGCTGGAAATGATTTTCATATGGGATATCCTCCTTGGAATGGATGGGAGAAGCGGGTTCAAAAAGTGTTAAAGTCCTGCGGTTTCATCAAAACCCAGCATCAGGTTCATGTTCTGGACGGCAGCGCCGGAGGCGCCCTTGCCCAGGTTGTCAAAGACGGCAGTGATGGTGGTCTGGGCATCGTTGCCGCAGACGGTCAGCCGCAGGTGGTTGGTGCCCACCAGGGTGCTGGAGTAGATGACCGACTCGTCGCCCCCGAAGGGTGCCACGGTAACGAAGGGCAGGTTCTCGTAGTAACCGTCCAGGATGCTGTAGATGTTGTAGGCCGTGGGAGCACCGGGGATCATGTCGTTCTGGAGCATGATGGTGGTGGCCATGCCCTGGATGTAGTCACCCAGGATGGGGTGGAAGACCGGGGGGCGGTCCAGACCGCACACATGGCACATTTCCGGCAGATGCTTGTGGTTCAGAGTGGTGCCGTAGATCCGGGCGGAGGCGTGACGGGGGTCACGGTCCGGGTCCTGATACTCGGCGATGAGCTTCTTGCCGCCGCCGGAGTAGCCGGTGAGGGAGTAGCAGTGGAGGGGCTGATCGGGGAAGATCAGGCCCATCTGTGCCAGAGGGTACACGGCGGAAATGAAGCCGGAGGCGTGGCAGCCGGGGTTGGCCACTCGCTTGGACTTGATGATAGCCTCCCGGTGGCGGGAGGACAGCTCGGGGAAGCCGTAGTCCCAGCCGGGCGCGGTTCGGTGAGCGGTAGAAGCGTCGATGACCCGGGTGTTGGGGTTGTCGATCATGGCCACGGCTTCCCGGGCGGCATCATCGGGCAGGCACAGGAAGACCAGGTCGGCGGCGTTCAACAGCTTTTTCCGCTCGGCGGGGTCCTTACGCTTCTCGTCGTCGATGAGCAGCAGTTCGATGTCGGTGCGGGGGGTGAGCCGGTCGTAGATCTGCAGACCGGTGGTACCCTCCTTGCCGTCAATATATACCTTGGGTTTCATGGTAAACCCTCCTCGCTTACTGTCTCTCTGCCACGAAGGACTCGATGGCTGCGATCTGGCGTTCCACCTCTACCTGAGCGGGGCCGCCGATGGTCTTACGGCCGTTGACGCAGTTCTTCATGTACAGAGCCTGGTAGATGTCCTCCTGGAACAGGTCAGAGACCTCCTGGAACTCTTCCAGGGTCAGGGTGTCCAGGTTTTCACCGTGCTCGATGCAGGTGTGGACCAGCTTGCCCACCACCATGTAAGCCTCACGGAAGGGCAGACCCTTCTTGACCAGGTAGTCGGCGCAGTCGGTGGCGTTGATGAAGCAGCCATCCAGAGCGGCCCGGCGCATGTTCTCGGGCTTGACGATCATGGTGTCGATCATGGAAGCGAAAACGGGCAGGCACATTTTCACGGTGTCGATGGCGTCGAAGACGGGCTCCTTGTCCTCCTGCATGTCCTTGTTGTAGGCCAGGGGGATACCCTTCATAACGGTGAGCAGGGTGATGAGGGAGCCGTAGACACGGCCGGTCTTACCGCGGACCAGCTCGGCCACGTCGGGGTTCTTCTTCTGGGGCATCATGGAAGAGCCGGTGGAGTAGGCATCGTCCAGCTCCACGTACTTGAACTCCCAGGAGCACCACAGGATGATCTCCTCGGCGAAGCGGCTCAGGTGCATCATCAGGATGGAGCAGGCGGACAGGAACTCGATGGCAAAGTCACGGTCGGAGACGGAGTCCAGGGAGTTATCGGTGGGCTTGGCGAAGCCCAGCAGCTCTGCGGTGCGGTTGCGGTTGATGGGATAGGTGGTGGTGGCCAGTGCGCCGGCACCCAGGGGGGATTCATTCATACGCTCCAGGCAGTCCTCCAGACGGGTCACGTCACGCTTGAGCATGTTGGCGTAAGCCATCAGGTGGTGAGCCAGGGTGGAGGGCTGTGCACGCTGCAGGTGGGTGTAACCGGGCAGCAGGGTGTTCACGTTTTCCTTGGCCTTGTGGACCAGGATGGTTTCAAAGTCCAGAATGAGCTGGATGATCTCCTGGATCTCCTCCCGGACATACATACGGAAGTCCACGGCAACCTGGTCGTTGCGGCTGCGGGCGGTGTGCAGACGCTTGGCGGTCTGGCCGATGCGGCTGGTCAGCAGAGCTTCCACGTTCATGTGGATGTCTTCCATGTCCACGGTGAATTCCACGTTGCCTGCTTCGATGTCAACCAGGATGGCCTTCAGGCCGTTGATGATATCTTCGGCCTCCTGGGGGGTGACGATGCCCTGTTCGCCCAGCATGGTGGCATGGGCAATGGAGCCGGTGATATCCTGGCGATATAATCTCGCATCGAAGGCGATGGAGGAGTTAAAGTCGTTGACTGCGCTGTCGGTTTCCTTCTGGAACCGTCCTGCCCAAAGTTTCATAGTCGTCTTTCCTTTCCAAATCGGGCCAAAAGGCCGAGTCATATAAAAATGTCATAGAGCAGGGGCGGAAATCCCACCCCTGCCCAATGCGCGTATGTTATTTTACTTACTTTTTCAGCAGACCCTTCTCGCGCAGTGCCTGAACGGTATCGGGCAGACCCCACAGGTTGATGAAACCGGCGGAATCCTTCTGGTCGTAGTCGAAGGCGGACTCGTTGAAGGTTGCGATATCCTCGGAGTACAGGGAGTAGGGGGAGGTGGTGCCGGCGGGGATGATGTTGCCCTTGTAGAGCTTCAGCTTCACGGTGCCGGTGACGTACTTGTTGGCCTCTTCTGCGAATGCCTTCATGCAGTCGCACAGGGGGGAGAACCACTTGCCGTTGTAGATCAGGTCAGCGAAGTCGATGGCCAGCTTCTGCTTGGCATGGAGGGTGTCCTTATCCACGCACAGCATCTCCAGCTGCTCGTGAGCGAAGTACAGGATGGTGCCGCCGGGAGTCTCGTAGACACCGCGGTCCTTCATGCCAACCAGACGGTTCTCGACGATGTCGATGATGCCGATGCCGTTGGCGCCGCCGATCTCGTTCAGACCTTCGATGATCTTGGAGACCTTCATCTTCTCGCCGTTGAGAGCCACGGGGGTGCCGGCCTCAAAGTCCAGGGTGACGTAGGTGGGCACATCGGGAGCCTGGTAGGGGGAGACGGACATCTCCAGGAAGCCGGGCTTGTCCAGGTCGGGCTCGTTGGAGGGGTCTTCCAGGTCCAGACC
>JAFYPT010000074.1 GCA_017547425.1 Ruminiclostridium sp. | reverse complement strand
GTTCATCGCCCTCTTCATCAAGCGAAGCTCCGAAATCCTCTACTACAGACTCAACGTCCTCCTGAGCAATCACTTCATCCTCAGTTGAACAGCCACCCAAAGAAAAGATTGCCAGCATAACTGCAAGCAGACCTATAAGCAAACTCCTTGTTTTCATTAAAAGCCCCCTTTCACTCGTCTTGCAAAAAATCCCTGGGATATCCCAGGGATTTTTTCATTAAATATTAAACTCAGATCTTCTTCCACTGTGCGCCGCCGGCCACGTCGATGATCTCGATGCCCTGGGCCTTCAGCTCGTCACGGATGCGGTCAGCCTCGGCAAAGTTCTTTGCCTTCTTGGCCTCGTAGCGCTGCATGACCAGTGCGTCGATGGCGGGGTCGCCCTCGCCCACGATGGTATAGCCGCCCTCGGTCTTCTTGGCAGCGGCTGCCTTGGCGTTCTCCTGACGCTTGGCCTCTGCCTTCTCCAGCAGGTTCAGGCTCAGGACGTAGTCGTAGTCCGCCAGAACAGCCAGCTTGGTGGCGTCGGTGGTCTTTGCCTTCAGCACGTCGTAAACAGCGGTCATAGCCTGGGCGGTGTTCAGGTCGTTCTCCAGAGCGGCCACGAACTTTGCCTTCAGCTCGTCGAACACAGCCTGGTCCACGTCGTCGCCGGGCTTCAGGTTGGCGATACGGCCGATGAGCTTATTGAAGGTGCCCACGGCGTTGTCCAGGTTCTCCCAGGAGAAGACCAGACCCTTGCGGTAGTGGGACTGCAGGCAGAACATACGGTAGACCAGGGGATCGTAGCCCTTCTCCTCCAGCAGGGAGACGGTCAGGAACTCGCCCTTGGACTTGGACATCTTGCCGCCGCTGGTGTTCAGGTGGTGGACATGGAACCACTGCTTGCACCACTCGTGGCCCAGGTAGGCCTCAGACTGTGCGATCTCGTTGGTGTGGTGAGGGAAGGCATTGTCGATGCCGCCGCAGTGCAGGTCCAGGTACTCGCCGTTGTACTTCAGAGAGATACCGGAGCACTCAATGTGCCAGCCGGGGTAGCCAACGCCCCAGGGGGAATCCCACTTCAGAGCCTGATCCTCGAACTTGGATTTGGTGAACCACAGAACGAAGTCGTTCTTGTTGCGCTTGTTGGTGTCCTCTTCCACGCCCTCACGAACACCGACAGCCAGATCTTCCTCGTTGTGGTCGCTGAAGGTGTAGTAGCGGCCCAGCTTGGCGGTGTCGAAGTAGACGTTGCCGCCTGCAAAGTAAGCGTACTCCTTCTCGATCAGGCGCTCCACCATGTGGATGAAGTCGTCAATCAGGCCGGTAGCGGGCTGGACCACGTCGGGGGTCTTGATGTTCAGCTTCTCGCAGTCGGAGAAGAAGGCGTCGGTGTAGAACTTGGCGATGTCCATGACGGTCTTGTTCTCACGCTTTGCGCCCTTGAGCATCTTGTCTTCGCCTTCGTCGGCATCGCTGGTCAGGTGGCCCACGTCGGTGATGTTCATGACGCGGTTGACATCATAGCCGGTGTAGCGCAGGGACTTTTCCAGCACGTCCTCCATGATGTAGGAGCGCAGGTTGCCGATGTGTGCGAAGTGGTACACGGTGGGGCCGCAGGTATACATCTCCACGTGGCCGGGGGTATGGGTCTTGAACTCTTCCTTCTTGCGGGTAGCAGAATTATACAGCTGCATCATAATTTATGTTCTCCTTTGTTTTTGGCTTCACGGACGGCCTCTCGGTGGTCGTCCTGGGGATTTTCTCTTAAATAGTGCTCGTCGATCAGCTTTTCCAGGAACTCCAGGCGGGAGGACATGGCAGCCATCTTTTCCAGCAGGGGGTTTTCCACGTTGATCTGGTCCACGTTGTCGGCGTAGTGGGGTTCCTGACCGTGGACACGGACGATCTGAGCGGGAACGCCGACGGCGGTGCTGTCCGGAGGGACCTCACTGAGGACCACGGAACCGGCGGCAATACGGGCGTTGTCGCCCACTTTGAAGGGGCCCAGGATACGGGCGCCGTTGCCCACGAGGACGTTGTTGCCCAGGGTGGGGTGGCGCTTGCCCTGGTCCTTACCGGTACCGCCCAGGGTCACGCCGTGGTAGAGGAGGCAGTCATCGCCGATCTCGGCGGTCTCGCCGATGACGATGCCGCTGCCGTGGTCGATCACCAGACGGCGGCCGATGGTGGCGCCGGGGTGGATCTCAACGCCCGTCCAGAAGCGGCTCCACTGAGAGACTGCACGGGCAAAGAATCGCAGGTTCTTGGTCCACAGGTGGTGGGCCAGACGGTGGTAAATGGTGGCGTGCACACCGGGATAGAGGAGGAAGACCTCCAGCTTGCTCCGGGCCGCCGGGTCACGGGCCTGATAGGCCCCTAAGGTTTCTGATAAGATAGACAAAGTGATATACCTCTCATAAGCTAGGATCTCGGGGCCAGGGTATAAAAAAACACCCCTTGCCCCACAGTTGGGTCAAGAGGCGACAGAATATCGCGGTTCCACTCTTTTTTATCACTCAAACGGGCAGGTAACGGTGCCAAACCGGAGGGCATCTGCATCCCTCTCGCTCCCGGGCGCACTTTCCCATTCCTCCACGTAGGGCAGCTTGCAGTCGGTGACCGCCCCTCTCTGGCCGTTTCTGGCATGGTACTCTTCCCGTTCAACACGATATGAAATTGTACAACACCAGTATATTATCACGGAGGGGCGTGGGTGTCAAGAGGTTGCCTGCCCAATAACCTCCCATTTTTGTAGGGGCCGAGAAGGTGAATTGGCCCCCTCACCGTTCGGTCACACGCCAGGTAGGGGCGGATTCTATATCCGCCCCCTCAAGCTTCCTGGACTTTTTTCACGGCCGGAATGGTCCGCAGGCAGGCGAAATAGCCCAGCAGCTGCAGCAGGATGAGGGCCACGTTCTCCCCCTGCCCCACCAGCAGGTAAGCGTAGGTGCCCGCCTGGAGGACCAGGATCAGCACCTGAAGAATGAGCTTTTTCTGCACGTCGGCCCAGACCGCCCCGGCAGACTTCCCCATGGGGATGAGCACCCCACAGAGGACAGCCAACATCAGGCTCATGGCAATGTGGGACACGGCAAAGACCGGCCCCACCTGTGACCCGGTGAGCAGCCACATGGCGATGCCCATAAGGCTCAGGCCGGTGATCATCCAGGCCAGCCATTGAATTTTCTGCGATGTTTTCATGAAACTCCCCCTTTTCTCGTTGGGGCTATTGTACCCCATCGGGAGCGGTTTGGGAAGACCTTTTCCGGCATCGTTGCCCTGGTGATCCAGTGCGGGAAAAAGTAAACCGCCCGGCTGCCACCGGACGGTTTTCAAAAAATAATGTAAACCAATAAACGGGGACTGACCGCAAAGCCAGCTTCCTCTGCTTTTAGTATCGCCACCGCTGCCTCTCTTGTCAAGGGAGGCGGTTTGTTTTTTCGCTGTCAGGTTTCTGCTTGTGGAAGTCATAGACCAGCCGCAGCACGGAGAAATACCCCAGGAAGGCAAAGATATCGCCAAAGGTACCGGGTTCCAAGCCCACCTTCCCGGTGGCCATCAGCAGGCAGTAACCCGTCTGTACGCCCAGGACCACCAGACAGGCGATCAGGTTCTGCCGCAGCTTCTCCCCATCGGGCATCTCTTTGGCCCAAAAGAAGAGCCGCACCGCCAACAGCACCAGAATGCCGCTGAAGACCACAGGCAGGAAAAGGAGAACGGACTGCATGGACGAGCCGGTGCTGGCAGCCACCGCCAGTTCCACCGCCAGACCCAAAGCGCTCAGGGTCGCCATGGTCCCAAGGAGAGTTTTGATCTTGTTTCTCTGTTCCATTCTGACTCCTCCATTCTCTGTATGGTAACACCAAAATTATACGGCACGTGATAATTCTTGTCAATCTTCGCCCTATCTTTTTGGTGGGTTTATATAAAACGGGGGAAGCGTCCGCTTCCCCCGCTGCTGGTTACTCATAATACCCGTAGATCTCCCGTTCCCACTCCTGCATTCTCTGTACCGCAAGCACATGATCCATGCGGTAGAGGGAGCCGTCCTCATCCTCCGAGGGCAGGAGTTCATACTCGGTCAGGGCCAACCGGTCCCCCTGCCACTCCTCCAGAGTGTAGGCTGTCTTCCCTTTATAGAGATAGCCAGAGGGAACCAACCCTGTGCTCTTATACTGATCCAGGGACAGGACCCGCAGGGCTTTCTGCTCCCAAGTCAGCCTATCGGGTTCCATGGCCCAAAGTTCATCATGGGGAATATACTGATATCCGCTCGTATCCCCCGCAAGATAGCTTCTGAGCACGTGAACCATCTCATTCCTGGTATCCTTCCCCACGGCTTCTGCCGGGATGGTTTCCGGGACCTCCAACAGGCTGGCTCCGCTGGGAAGGTCTCCGCCGTCGGCTGCCTCGCTGACGACCACCGCCCCGGTGTCCTCATTCACTTCCAGCACGATCCAGGGCACCACCCTGGCGCTGACCCCGTTTTGGGTCAGGATGAACTGTCGGTACACGGCACAGGAATTCCAGTCGGACGCAATCTGGGTCCAGGCCTCTCCCACGGCCTCCACCGTGTATCCCTCGGGCAACTCCCCTGGGGTCATCTCCTGCTCCAAAATCTTTTGAATATAGAAGTCCACAGGTCCTGTGGGGCTACTCACCACCACGTCTACATCCACGTTCCAGGTCATCCCCAATTCCGTTGTGTAGCCGTCGGTGGTCTCCGAGACCTCCCGGGTCCCCACGTCCAGCATCTGCCGATCCCGCTTGAACAGCTCCCGGAAGAATTCCTGGAGGAAGGTTCGTTCCGGTACCTTGCCGCCTTGGTACTGGGCGATATACTGGACGGCTTCCACCATCTCGTCCACATCATGCCGGAATCGTGTCACCGTAGGCATCCGCTCCGGGTCCATCTCTTCCAACGGTGCCAGAGTAAGGTCCACATCGTAAGTCTCATTGGCCTCGGCAACCATGTCCTCATACGCCTGATACAGCACCGCCGGGTCGGTCTCCCGGTCCCACCCAAAGGCCTCCTCCGACATTTGGGCCTCCACGGTAAACCAGGCCGCACCGCCCACCAGGAACACCAAGAAGAAGCAGGCCACCTTTCGAAGCCCCGCGGACCACCCAGAGCGGTGGGTCTTGCCGGTGAGGGTATCCATCTTCCGACAGAACTCCTGAGAAAAATCATAGGTGCAGTCTTCCGGTTCCGGCAGGCCATCGGTGATGGCCTGCCCAGCAATCCGGGCGGCCTGTTCCAGCTCTCCCCGGGAAAAGGGGAAGTCTGTCCATCCATGGTTTCTCACAGCAGACCCTCCTCTCTGCACAGCGTTTCCAACCGGGCCTTGGCCCGCTGTTCCAGTTTGTAGGCCGCCGACGGGGTCAGCCCCATCATGTCGGCGATCTCTTTCGTGGTGTATCCCTGGTCAAATTTCAGCAGGACGAACTGACGGTCCCGGTCCGGCAGCTTCAAAATGCACCGGGCCAGTCCGTTTTCGGTCTCATGCTCCGTGGTCAGGTCCCCCTCCTCCAAGTCGGTCTGGGGATGGCGGGTCCGCTGGCGGTAGAGGTCGATGGCCTTCCGCTGGGCGATGGTGACCACATAGGCACGGGTCCTGGGGTCGTCCACCCCGCCCACCTTGTCCATGTGCCGGGTCATGGCTAGAAAGGCCTCGTGGACGGCATCCTCGGCATCCTTTTCGTTACGAAGGATACCCAGAGCCACATGATGCATGAGACCCCCGTACCGGGTATAGAGTTCTTCAAACCTGGCCCGATGTCCGGGTCGGGCGATAACCGCCAGATAGGTCAGCATGGGTACACCTCAAATCACTGGAAACTTCCTTTCACTTAGGATAACGAAATAGAGAGGCGATTTTGGACAGGGAACGGAAAATTTTCTGAAAAAAGTTTTGAACGGTGCTTCACTACCTCATAACCTCTCCCTCTGGGAGAGGTGGATTCGACCGCAGGGAGAAGACGGAGAGGGCGGAACGTCACCGCAAGGAGAGCCTCATCCTTCGACTCAGCAATGTCCTTCGGCTTTGGTTCGCCCTCTCAGTCGCCTTCGGCGCCAGCTCTCCCAAAGGGAGAGCCAAGGGACCCCGGAAACAAAACAGCCAGCCCGAAGGCTGGCTGTTGTCCTTATTACATATCTCCGTTGAGAATGACCTGCTTGTTCTGGATGAAGTACTCGATGCCGGAGTACACGGTGGTGATGACGATGACCGCCACGCAGATCAGGTTCAGCAGATCCCCGGGGACGGCCAGCATCAGGATGATGCCCACCATGGTGGAGGCGGTCTTCACCTTGCCGGACTTACCGGCGGCGATGACCAGACCCTGCTCCACAGCCACCAGGCGCAGGCCGGTGACGGCAAACTCACGGGCCAGGACGATGAAGAAGGCCCAACCGGGCATCCAGCCCACCTCCACGAACCAAGCCATGGCAGAAATCACCAGGAGCTTGTCGGCCAGGGGGTCCATGAACTTGCCAAAGTCGGTGATCAGGTTATACTTGCGGGCCACATAGCCGTCCACAAAGTCGGTGACACTGGCCACGATAAACACGGCCAAGGCGGGCAGCACATAGCCCAGGTATAGAAGCACGATGAACACCGGGATCAGGACCACCCGGATCATGGTGAGTTTATTGGCAGCATTCATGCTCATTCCTCCTCGTTGGCAATGACGCCGATGAGTTCGCCGTCATAGGTGCTGGTGATCTTCACCCGGTAGAAGCCGCCGGGGCGGACGCCGCCCTCTTCGCCTTCGAAGTGGACGATGCCGTCGATGCCGGGGGAGTCGTACTCACTGCGGCCGAAGAAGAGCTCGGTGTCGTCGTCGTAACCCTCGCACAGAACGGTCATCTCCCGGCCCACCTGCTTCTCGCAGTACTCGTCCACCACACGCATCTGCAGGTCGGTGAGGAGCTCCAGACGGCGGCGCTTCACGTCCTCGTCCACCTGGTCCTCCATGGCCCCGGCCACGCTGCCGGGTTCGGGGGAGTAGGCAAAGACACCGGCCCGCTCCAGCTTGTGCTCCAGCAGGAACTCGCACAGCTCCTCAAACTCCTCGTCGGTCTCCCCGGGGAAGCCGGTGATGAGGCTGGTGCGGATGACCAGGTTGGGGATGCGCTCTCTCAGCTTGGTGAAGAGGGCCCGGATCTCTGCGCCGGTACCACGGCGGTTCATGGACTTCAGGACCCGG
>JAFYPT010000073.1 GCA_017547425.1 Ruminiclostridium sp. | reverse complement strand
TACATCGTGGAGGGCGACTCCGCATTGGGCTCGGTCAAGCTGGGCCGTGACGCAGAGTTCCAGGGCATCATGCCCGTCCGCGGCAAGATTCTGAATTGTCTCAAAGCCGACTATGGCAAGATCTTCAAGAGCGAGATCATCACCGACCTGCTGAAGGTGGTGGGCTGCGGCGTGGAGGTCAACGACAAGCACAACAAGGACCTCTCCCTCTTCAACCTGGACAACCTCCGCTGGAACAAGATCGTCATCTGCACCGACGCCGACGTGGACGGCTACCAGATCCGCACCCTCATCCTCACCATGCTCTGGCGGCTGACCCCCACCCTCATCGAGAAGGGCTACGTCTACATCGCCGAGTCCCCCCTGTACGAGATCGGCTCCGGAAACAAAACCTGGTTCGCCTACTCCGAGAAGGAGAAGGCCGAGGTCCTGGCCAAGCTGGAGGGCAAGAAGGTCACCATCCAGCGGTCCAAGGGTCTGGGCGAGAACGACCCGGAGATGATGTGGATGACCACCATGAACCCCGACACCCGCCGCCTCATCCGGGTGATGCCCACCGATGCGGAAGCCACCGCCCAGGTCTTCGACCTGCTGCTGGGGGAAAACGCCCAGGGCCGCAAGGAACACATCGCCGAAAACGGGTACAAGTACCTGGACCTGGCAGACATCTCGTAAAAGAGAGGAACATCTATGGCAAAAAAGAAAACCCCCGACCAGGGAAAGAAACGGGCGAACCCCGAAGGGGTCATGGGCCTTTCCGCCCAGGTCCTGGAACAGCCCATCACCGACACCCTGGAAATCAACTATATGCCCTACGCCATGTCGGTCATCATCTCCCGTGCCATCCCGGAGATCGACGGCTTCAAGCCCTCCCACCGGAAGCTCCTGTACACCATGTATCAGATGAAGCTCCTCAATGCCGCCCGCACCAAGTCGGCCAACGTGGTGGGCGCCACCATGAAGCTCAACCCCCACGGCGACAGCGCCATCTACGAGACCATGGTCCGACTGTCCAAGGGCTACGGCGCCCTTCTCCACCCCCCGGTGGACTCCAAGGGCAACTTCGGCAAGGTCTATTCCCGGGACATGGCCTACGCCGCCTCCCGATACACGGAAGTCAAGCTGGACGGGGTCTGCGAAGAGCTCTTCCGGGACATTGACAAGAACGTGGTGGACTTCGTCCCCAACTACGACGGCACCCTCACCGAGCCCGTCCTCCTGCCCACCACCTACCCCAACATTCTGGTCTCCGCCAACATGGGCATCGCCGTTGGCATGGCCTCCAACCTGTGCGGCTTCAACCTGGAAGAGGTCTGCTCCGCCGCCATCGCTCGGATCAAAGACCCGGAGGCCGACCTGCTGGAGACCCTGAAAGCCCCCGACTTCCCCACCGGCGGTCTGCTCCTCTACGACCGGAAGGAACTGGAGAACATCTACCGCACCGGCCGTGGTTCCTTCAAGGTTCGGGCCAAGTGGCGGTATGTGAAGGCGGAAAACCTCATTGAGATCTACGAGATCCCCTACACCACCACCGCCGAGGCCATCATCGACAAGGTGGCTGAGCTCATCAAGTCGGGCAAAATCCGGGAAATCTCCGACATGCGAGACGAGACCGACCTGTCCGGCCTGAAGCTGGCCATCGACCTGAAGCGGGGCACCGACCCGGACAAGCTCATGCAGAAGCTCTTCAAGGCCACCCCTCTCCAGGACTCCTTCGCCTGCAACTTCAACATCCTCATCGACGGCATGCCCAAGGTCCTGGGCGTGGGGGCCATCCTGGACCACTGGACCCAGTGGCGTTCCGGCTGTGTCCGCCGGGCCGCCGAGTACAACCTGGCCCAGAAGAAGGACAAGCTCCATCTGCTCCGTGGTCTGGCCGCCATCCTGCTGGACATCGACAAGGCCATCGCCATCATCCGCAACACCGAGCTGGACTCCATGGTGGTCCCCAACCTGATGGAGGGCTTCGGGCTGGATGAAATTCAGGCTGAGTACGTGGCAGATATTCGCCTGCGGAACATCAACAAGGAGTACATCCTCAAGCGGACCGCCGAGACCGAACAGCTGGAAAAGGACATTGCCGACCTGGAGGACTTCATCACCAAGCCCGCCCGGATTCGCAAGGAGATCATCAAGCAGCTGGAGGCCGTGAAGAAGAAGCACGGCACCCCCCGCCGCACCGAGATCCTCTACGAGGACCAGCTGGCCGAGATCGAGCCGGAAGAAGAGCTCATCCCCGCCTATCCCGTCCACCTCTTCCTGTCCAAGGAAGGTTACTTTAAGAAGATCACCCCCCAGTCCCTGCGCATGTCCAGCGAGCAGAAGTACAAGGAGGGAGATGGCCCCGCCTTCCGCTGGGAGGCCACCAACGCCGCCGAACTTCTGATCTTCACCGACAAGCAGCAGTGCTACAAGACCTGGGTGAACACCTTCGACGACACCAAGGCCAGTGTGCTGGGCGACTACCTCCCCGCCAAGTTGGAAATGGAGGAGGGGGAGAACATCCTGTGGGCCTGCCTGCCCGACCAGTACAAGGGACACCTCCTCTTCTTCTTTGAAAACGGCAAGGTGGCAAGGGTCCCCCTGGCCGCCTACCAGACCGTCACCAAGCGCAAGAAGCTCACCGGCGCTTACTCCGACAAGAGCCCCCTGAAGACCGTCCTCTTCCTGAACGAGGAGGAGGAACAGGAACTGGTCCTCTACTCCACCGAGGGCCGTGCCCTGCTGTTTGGCTCCGGCCTGATCCCTGTGAAGACCACCCGCTCCACCCAGGGCGTCCAGGTGATGACCCTGAAGAAGAGCTACACCGTCCAGGAGGCAAAAATCCTGGAGGAGACCCCCATCGTGAACAAGAGCCGGTATAAGGCCAGAAGTTTACCCGCAGCGGGTGCATTGCTGAAAGCCGAAGACCAGGGGGATACCCAACTCTCCCTTCTGTAATCCCGTTCGGGTCAACCAATGTCAGCGGGCGGATATAGAATCCGCCCCTACGGTCGCCCACCAATGCGTAGGGGCCGATTCCATATCGGCCCTACCCACGCAAGTTATCGAACAACGCAGCAAAAGAAAGGAAGGTGCACATGAAGAAACGAATCCTGGCCCTCACCCTTCTCTGCACCTTCCTTCTCTCGGGCTGCTCCATGCTGGAACGGAGCTATGTGGCCTCCACCCCCCACGTCCCCTTCTCCGACGAGGACAACGACCCCTCCATCCTCCGGGCCGAGACCTATCAGGGTCTGGTCAGCGCCCTCCTCCATCTGGTGGGCCAGGGAAAGGAGACCGGTGTCATCCGCCTGTATCAGTTCGTGAGCATCACCGGCTCGGCCGCCAGCGACGTGGACCGGGCCTGCCTGGAGGTCACCCAGGAGGACCCCCTGGGGGCCTGGGCGGTGGATTATATCAAGTACGACGTGTCCCAGACCTCCAGCTACTACGAGGTCAACGTAAAGGTGGCCTACACCAGGACCCCGGAGGAGATCGCCCAGGTGATCTCGGTCACCGGCAGCAGCGCCGTGGCCCGGGAACTGCGGGAGCTCCTCCCTGCCCTACCCAGCCAGGCGGTCTTCCGCATCAGCTATTTTTCCCAGGAGGACAGCGCCGAGACCCTGTCCCAGGCTGTCCGGGAGGCCTATGCCGACCTGGAGGAACCCCTTCCCTCCCTCACCGATGTGACCGTGACTCTCCACCCCGACAGCGGTGAACAGCGGGTGGCAGAGATCCACATGACCTGGGGAGAGCCTGTTTTGCCCGAGGCAGAAATTTTTTAAAAAATCGAAAAATAGTTGTTGACAAATCGGCACGAGCGTGATATTATAACTCTTGTCGATGCGAGTGTAGCTCATCTGGTAGAGCGCCACCTTGCCAAGGTGGAGGTAGCGAGTTCGAGCCTCGTCACTCGCTCCATCATCCCTCATCCTTACGGATGGGGGATTTTTTATGCCCAGAACAACAAACTCGCTACCTCCACCTACAAAACTGCGGTGTAGCCGCAGTTTTTCCAATCCAGGAGGTACCCGGGCTCCCGCAAAAATGCCAGTTTTTGTGGGACAAGGGAGCGAGTTCAGCCTCGTCACCTCGCTCCCAACGTTCCGTGTAACCGCCCTCATCCGCCCACCGAAACCACTGAAATTTATGATAAAGGAGATTGATTCCAATGAATCTGGAAAACGTACTGTATCGCGTTGAAGGCGCTGTTGCTGTTGTCAGAATGAACCGCACCAAGTCTATGAACTCCCTGAACAAGCAG
>JAFYPT010000072.1 GCA_017547425.1 Ruminiclostridium sp. | reverse complement strand
CCCAGGAAAATGGAAGAGAGAAAGTTCAAGGCAATGCGCCTCCTTATTTCATAATCAGGCGTTGTACAGGGCCTTCATGCCCTTGTAGGTCATGTAGCAGTCCAGCTTGGAGGTTGTTTCGAAGGGGGCGTGCATGGACAGGACGGGCACACCGGCGTCGATGGTGTCGATGTTGCGGTTTGCCATGTAGCAGGCCACGGTACCGCCGCCGCCCTGGTCGGTCTTGCCCAGCTCGGCCAGCTGCCACACCACGCCGTTCTCTGCAAACAGGCGGCGGACCTTGCCCACCAGCTCGGCAGAGGCGTCGGAAGCACCGGACTTGCCACGAGCGCCGGTGTACTTGCTGATGCACACGCCGTAGTTCAGGAAGGCAGAGTTGCGGACCTCGTAGACCTCGGGGAAGTTGGGGTCATAGGCAGCGGACACGTCGGCAGACAGGCAGAAGGACTTCTCATAGCAGGCACGGGCGGGGACGTTCTGGCTCTCACACAGGTCCTCCATGAAGGTGTCGAAGAAAGCGGACTGCATGCCGGAGACACCCTCAGAGCCAATCTCCTCCTTGTCGGCCAGGACGCACACGGCGGTAGTCTCAGGGACATCCAGCTCCAGCAGGGCCTGCAGGCAGGCGTAGGAGCAGACACGGTCATCCTGGCCGTAGGCGCCGATGACGGAACGGTCCAGACCGATGTCCACGGCCTTGGCGGCGGGGACGGCCATGAGCTCGGCGGAGAGGAAGTCCTCCTCCACCATGCCGTACTTCTCGTTCAGGATGGACAGGATGCCCAGCTTGACCCGGTCGGAACCCTCCTCCTGGTCAAAGGGCTGGCTGCCCACAAAGATGTTCAGCTGCTCAGCGGTGACGATGTCTCCCATGGTTCGCTTGGCCTGGTCAGCCGCCAGATGGGGCAGCAGGTCTCCAATGGTGAACTGGGGGTCGCCGGGGTCCTCGCCGATGCGGACGGTGACGGAGGTGCCATCCTGAAGGATGACCACACCGTGAAGGGCCAGGGGAATTGTGGTCCACTGGTACTTCTTGATGCCGCCGTAGTAGTGGGTCTTCAGGTAGGCCATCTCCTTGTCCTCGTAGAGAGGATTCTGCTTCAGGTCCAGGCGGGGGGAGTCGATGTGGGCAGCGCCGATGACGGCACCCTCGGCCAGGGACTTCTTGCCGATGACGGCCAGGTTCAGGGCCTTGCCCCGGTTGTTGGCATAGACCTTATCGCCGGGCTTCAGCTCCATGCCCCGGACCAGAGGACGGAAGCCTGCGGCTTCGGCCAGAGCAATGGCGTAGTCCACGCACTCCCGCTCGGTCTTGCCCTCGTCCAGGAAGGTCTTATAGCCCTCGCAGTATTCGGTGATGAGGGCCAGTTCTCCCTCAGCCAGCTTATCGTAGCCGTTCTTCTTCTGGATGAACAGGTCCTTTTTCTTCTGCTGAGCCAGGGACAGTTCTTTGTTTTCCATTGTGTTATTCCTCCAGAATGGTGCGGAACAGGGCACGGGCTCTCTCTGCGAAAAGCTCCACCGTGTCCGTCTCGGTGTTGTGCAGGTTGTAATCGCAGCGCTCCTGGAACCAAGCGCTGTTGTGCTGGGCGTTCACCCGCATCCAGGCGTACTCCTCGGAAATGTTGTCCCGGGCCATGATGCGGCGGACCCGCAGTTCGTCAGGAGCGGTGACCGCCAGGGTGCAGTGGCACAGATCAGCCAGGCCGCTCTCCAGGAGCTTAATGGCATCAATACCAGCGGCAGGACGACCTTCGGCCTCTGCCTGGGCCAGCTTTTCCTGGGTGGCCTGGGTGACGTACTTGCGAATGATGACATCCAGGTCGGCCAGAGCCTGCTCGTCCTGGAAAACGATGGCACCCAGCTTCTTCCGGTGGAGGGTGGTACCCTCATAGACCCCGGGGAAGCGGGCAGAAATTTCCTCCCGCATGGCGTCACTGGAAACGGTCAGTTCGTGGTAGACGGCGTCTGCGTCAATAATACAGCCCCCCAGACTGGTGAGGGCGTTCAAAGCGGTGGTCTTTCCGGCGCCGGTGGGGCCGGTGATACCGATAATTTTCATTGGGATACCTCCTTGATAAAGGACAGGAGTTCTTCTCCGGGGATGCCCCCTTCCCGGAGGATCTTGGGTTCCGGACCGGTCAAGTCCACGATGGTGGACTCCACGCCCACGGTGCATGCACCTCCGTCCAGAATGCCGTGAATCTTGCCCTCAAAGTAGGCAAAGACCTCCTGGGCTGACTTGGGAGAAGGCGCTCCCTCCGGGTTGGCGGACGGAGCCGCCAGAGGGGCTCCCAGGGCCCGGATGAGGGCCAGGGTCATGGGGTGGTCGGGGCAGCGGACCCCCAGGGTGTCTCCCCCGGCAGTGACCGTGGGAGCGGCGCAGCCCTTATCCTCCAGCACCATGGTCAGAGGGCCGGGCCAGTATTTCTCTGCCAGACGGTAGGCAGCGGCAGGGATGTTTTGGGTGTACCCCTCCACCATGTCCATGCCGGAAACCAGGATGGACAGAGGCTTGCCGGGGTTTCGGGTTTTGACGGTGTAGATGTCCTGAACGGACTGGTCCAGCCCGGCGTGGGCGGCCAGACCGTAAACAGTTTCCGTGGGGACAGCCACCAGTTCCCCCGCCTGCATGGCGGCGGCGGCCTGGGGGACGGTCTCCATGGTGTACCGGATGGTGTTCATTTCCTTCATGGTCATTGGTTCCTTTGCTGTTCCATGCGGGCGTGGAGGACCAGGCCGTCGATGATCTCCTCCAGGTCGCCGTTCATGACGGCGTCGATCTTGTAAAGGGTCAGGCCGATCCGGTGGTCGGTGACCCGCCCCTGGGGGAAATTGTAGGTGCGGATGCGTTCGTTGCGCATACCGGAACCCACCTGGCTGCGGCGCTGGCCTGCGATGGCCTCCTCCTGCTCCTGGACGGCCTGCTCATACAGGCGGGAGCGAAGGATGGACATGGCCCGGTCCTTGTTCTTATGCTGACTGCGCTGATCCTGACATTCCACCACAGTGCCCGTGGGCAGGTGGGTAATGCGGATGGCAGATTCGGTCTTGTTGATGTGCTGGCCGCCTGCGCCGGAGGCACGGAAGGTGTCGATGCGCAGGTCGGCAGGGTTCAGGGCGAACTCCACCTCGTCCACCTGGGGCAGAACCGCCACGGTGCAGGTGGAGGTGTGGATGCGACCGCCCGATTCGGTCTCCGGGACCCGCTGGACCCGGTGGACGCCGCTCTCATGCTTGAGCCGGGCAAAGGCCCCCTCCCCTTCCACCAGGAAGGAGATCTCCTTAATGCCTCCCAACTCGGTCTCACTGAGACCAGCCAGTTCCAGCCGCCACCCCTGCTTCTCTCCGTGCATGGAGTACATGCGGTAGAGACTGTGGGCAAACAGGGCAGCCTCTTCCCCGCCCACACCGGCCCGGATCTCCATGATGACAGACTTGTCGTCCATGGGGTCCTTGGGAATGAGCAGGAGTTTCAGTTCCTCTTCCAGGCGGGTGGTCTCAGCCTTCAGGGGGCCGAACTCTGCCTGGGCCATCTCCCGGCACTCCGGGTCGGAGAGGAGTTCCTCCAGACCGGCCAACTCGGACAGAGCGGCCTGCCACCGATGGTAGGTGTCTACCACCGGGGTCAGGTCCTTCTGTTCCTTGGTAAGCCGGGAGAGCTTGCCGGGGTCGGCAT
>JAFYPT010000071.1 GCA_017547425.1 Ruminiclostridium sp. | reverse complement strand
TAAGCTGTTGCAAGACAGCGAGTTGGTGTTGATTGTAACGAGGGTCCACCCGTTCCCATTCCGAACACGGAAGTTAAGCTCGTTTACGCCGAAGATACTTGCCTGGAGACGGGCCGGGAAAATAGGTAACGCCAACACAAAGAGACAGTCGAAAGACTGTCTCTTTTTTTGCATGTACCTGTTCGAACGTTCGCGCCTCTTGTAATAGAACCGTGAAAAGACTATAATGGAGACACAATAAAATCACGGGAGGGAAATTCATGGAAATGAGAAGAAAAGACCTGGCTGTTGCCGAGCCGGAACAGATCGACGCCATTATTAACCACTGCGACTGCTTTCGTCTGGCCTTTGCGGACGGCAAGCACCCCTACATCGTGCCCCTGAATTTTGGCTTCCGGCATCAGGACGGCGTGCGGAAGTTCTACTTCCACAGTGCTGCCGCCGGACGCAAGGTGGACCTGTGCAGAAGCCTGGGCTATGCAGGCTTTGAGATGGACACCAACCGGACTGTGAACCCCAACGAGAAGGCCTGCGATTTCTCCATGTCCTACCAGTGTGTGATCGGCGAGGGCGAGATCGTTGAGCTGACCACCCCCGAGGAAAAGGCCGAGGGCCTGAAGGTCATCATGAAGCAGTACACCGGTCGGGAGGACTGGGATCTCCCCGAGCACGTGCTGGCCAAGACCTGCGTCTTCTGTCTGACCGTGACGGAGATCAGTGGCCGTCAGCACGGCTAAACAAATCCCGCTGTGCAGTATTGCACAGCGGGATTTTTATGCTCAGCCCAGATTTTCCACCAGCTGGACGGTGTAGCCGTCGGGGTCCTTCACGAAGAAGAACCGCAGGCTGGGGTTGGGGGACATGGGTTCGGGAATGGTCACACCGGCAGCGGCCAGCTTCTCCAACAGTTCACCCATGTTGTCGGGGGTGAAGCCCATGGAGACACCCTGTCCGGGGTTGGCCGGGACGGGGCCGCCGCAGAGGAGTTCTAACTTGGTGCCGTCTTCGGGCCCTAACATGGCAATCTGGTGCTCCGGGGGGCCGAAACGTTCTGCCACAGGCAGGCCCAGCAGACCATGATAGAAGGTAAGGCTCTGTTCCATATCTGCCACGTGGATGGTGGTCCAGTTGATGGTCATAGGAATGGCTCCTTTCGTGTTGAATTCTATTGACAGTGTAACACAGTGTGCCTTTCCTGGCAAGGGTCAGTCCTGGTCGGTGAGCCAGCCTTTGCACATCCCCCACCACTCCAGGGCCTTGAAGCGGAAGACATAGTGCTGGTCGGCCTCGGTGATCAGGGCATACTCCTCCCCGGTGAAGGCACCGGCGGCCATACTTTCTTCCGTTACTGCCGGCATGGTCAGGGTGGGAAAGACCACACACCACCAGTTTTTCCCCTGGCCGTCCCCCAGGATTACCCGCAGAGCCTGATACTCCCCGGCGGGGAGGGAGAGATCCCCGTATTGCTTGGTGGGGAACCAGGTCTCTTCCAGGCAGACCCGGACGGCACAGGGATGTCCGGCCTGTCGTGCCGCCAGAGAGGCTGTTTGAGCCAGAACGGGCAGGTTGTCCTCCAGAATCGTGGCGGCCTCCTGGGGGCTCTCAGCCCCTGTCAGAAGGTCTTCTGCCTGCAGAAGGACCTGGTCCCGGACCTGCAGTTTCAATGCCTGGTCGGCGGTGGAGTCCGAGTTGGCGATCACGTGGAGGCGAATGATCTTGTCCGCCAGTTCACCCTGCTGGACTTCCGCCCACAGGGCGGTGCAGACCAGAGCGGCGCAGAAGAGTGATACTACCTGCCGCCAGGGGAAGTTTTGCACACGAATCCATAATGTACACATAGAAAACACCGTCCCTACCCTCGGATTTACCGAAAGTATGGACGGTGTTTTCCCATAATATACACAGGCTGGGGAAAATTTCTTAGACCGGCTGGGTGAGGTACACATCGGTGTAGTCCTCTTTCAGGACCTGGACGGCCTCCCGGGCCAGGTCCTCCCGGTCAAAGAGACCCAGGACGGTGGGACCGCTGCCACTCATGGTGGTTCCCAGCGCACCGGCCTGGAGGAGGGCGGTTTTGATGGTCTCGATCTCCCTCCGCTGATGGGGGGTGAGGACGCCCTCAAAGACGTTGAACATCCGGCGGGCAATGCCCACCAGGTCTCCTTGTTCCAGGGCGGCCAGGACCCCCTTGGTGTCCGGCCGGAGCTTCCGCTTCTTCTTGTCCCATTCCCGGAACAGGGCCGGGGTGGAGATGGAGAAGGGAGGCTTGCACAGGACGATCCAGCAGGGAGGCAGGGAGGGCAGGGGGGTGAGGATCTCACCTCTGCCCTCGGCCAGGGCGGTGCCGCCCAGGACGCAGTAAGGCACGTCAGAGCCCACCTGTTCGCCCACCTTGGCCAGCTCTCGGGGAGACAGACCCGCCTCGGTGAGGGTGTTCAGGCCCTTCAGAACGGCGGCGGCATCGCTGCTGCCCCCAGCGGTACCGGCACAAACGGGGATGTTCTTTTGGATGCCGATGTGCAGGTCCTTCCAGGTCTGGCCGGTGGCTTCCCGGAAGGCCAGAGCGGCGGAGACGGCCAGGTTCCCCTTGTCACTGGGCAGATAGCCCAGGCCGGACTCGGCCCGGATGCCCCCGGGGGAATCCAGCTCCAGGGTGATCTCGTCGCAGAGGGAGACCGACTGCATGACCATGTACATCTCGTGGTAGCCGTCAGGCCGGGTGCCCAGGATATCCAGGGTCAGATTGATCTTAGCCGGTGCTTGCAGGGTGAGTCGTTCCATAGAGGGACCTCCTAAAAAGAACTTTGCCTGCCGCCGAAGCTGGCGGCAGGCAAAGGATGGTTCTGTATGAAAACAGAAATTACTTGATCTTGCGGGACTCCAGATAGAAGCGCTTGTCGTGAGCTTCGCCCATGGAGAAGGTCTTTCTGGGCAGAGCGCCGTCGAAGATAACGGTGGGGAACAGCTGATCCTTGTCCATGCAGGGCAGGATGAAGCCGATGGAGTTGGGCTGGGAAGCCAGCTGCTCGGTGACGTCCTCGCCGTGGATGTAGTCGATCTTGCCGCCGTTCTCCTTCAGGTAGGTGTCCAGGAATGCCTGCAGGGTGCCGACTTCCAGCTGAGCGGTGGGGTTGGGAACGGTGACAACGCCCTTCTTGCCGTTCAGGATATAGGTGACCTGGTGGCCCTCGCCCTCACCCAGGTGTGCGCCGGGGTAAGCAGCGATGTAGTCGTTCAGCAGCTTCTCGCCGTCGACCTCGAACAGGACGCGGTGGATTGCCTCGAACTCCAGGGAGTCGTCGTGCAGGTTGGTCAGCTCGATCAGAGCGTAGCGTGCGGGGTGGGTCTCGCGCTCAGCCTCGGACAGGGTGGGCTTCAGTTCCTCCCAGCAAGCCTTAGCGGTAGCCAGAGAGTGGTTGCCGTCGCCCATAGCGAAGGTCAGGACGGGGTAGCCCTCTGCGTTGTAGTACTTAGCGAAACGCTCGGGATCAGCCAGAGCGGACATCTTAGCGATGACTTCCTCAGTCTGCTCCTTGTCCAGCAGGTAGCCGGAGATCTGGCCGCCGCGCTCCATCAGGGTGGTCTTGTAGACCATGCTCATCTTGGAGGTAGCCTCGTGCAGGGGCTCGATGATGTTCTTGTCGGGATCGTCGATCAGGACCATGATGTGGGGCAGCTCGATAGCAGCGTTGCGGCGGACGCGCATACGGGGGGGGATACGCTCCAGAACGGTGCCCTCGGTAGCACGGACGGGGGTGCCGGAACCCTTGGAGTAGTCATACTGCTCCAGGTCCAGCTTGCCGATCAGGCCGAAACGGGTCTTGCCGCCTTCCAGCTTTCTCTCGATGTAGATCAGAGAGTTGTCCAGGGAGCGCAGACGGTCTTCAGCCAGGTACTTGACCATGTTCTCGTTGATCTTTGCGATCTCCTCTTCCACGTTGTCGTCTTCCAGCTTGGACTCGGGCAGGATCAGACGCAGGGTGGAAGGTGCGTCGCCGACATACTGGTCAACGCGCTCCCAGTACTCGGGCTGAGAGGTGTACTGGTCGCATGCCACGACAGCCCACTTGGTCAGACCGCAGTCGACGGGCAGCAGGATGTCAGCGGGGGAAAAAGCAATCTTGTTCATTGTGAGTTCCTCCATTTTCTTGTTGTGTTGGGTGCTTACTTTGCAAACAGTTTATGCATGAGAACCGGAGCTCCCTCGGGGTACGCGGGACCCTTCAGGCCGGATTCTTCACAATAGGGGAGACCCAGACCGGAATCTTCTCTGCTGTCGTAGAGCAGGTAGGGGACGGGATCGCCGTCGTGTCCCCGGGTGGCGGTCAGGGTCTTGTGGTCGGACAGGATGAGCAGGCGGTAGTCGGTGCCCTCCTGGTCCAGGGTCTGGGTGATGGGACCCACCACGCGGCTGTCCAGCCATTCGATGGCCTGGAGTTTGCCGGGGAGATCGCCGTTGTGGGTGCATTCGTCAGGGGCTTCCACGTGGAGAGCCACGAAGTCGTGGGACTTTAACTCCTCCAGGGTGGCGGCCACTTTGCCCTCATAGTTGGTGTCCAGCTCGCCGGTGGCGCCTTCCACCTCCCGGATGTCCAGGCCGGACAGGCGGGCGATGCCGAAGCACAGGGGGACGGCGGAGATGACGGAGCCGGTCTTTTGGAACTTGTCATAGAAGGGGTCCAGCTCCACGGCGCTGCCCTCTGCCCAGAACCACACGCCGTTGGCGGGGAGTTTGCCCTGGGCACGGCGGGCTTCGTTGACAGGATGGCGGTCCAGGACTTCGTGAGCCAGCTTCATCAGGTCCTTCAGCACCACGGCGTTGTCGTTGCCCGAGGGCAGCAGAGGACCGATGACCTCGCCCAGATGGTCGTGGGGGGGGATCAGGGAGATGCCGGTGATGTTGGCCTGACTCTGAACGGCGATGTGACGGAAGGAGGGAGAGGGGTGGACCATCATCCCGGCCTTCTCTGCGGCAGCCTGGAAGCGGGGGTCACCGAAGAGGTAGGTGACCAGTTCAATGGATTCTTCGCCTTCAATGGAGCCGCCGGAGTGGGAGAGGATTTTCTTCTCCTCAAAGGGCAGGTCGTTGTCTTCATAAGCCACCATGTTGCAGCGGTAGGACACATCCCCGGCTTTTAGCTGGATACCGGTGGCGGCTGCCTCCAGGGGAGAGCGGCCGGTGTAGCAGACCTTGGGGTCTGCGCCGAAGATGGAGAGGATGGCGGTGTCGCTGCCGGCGGGCAGATTGCCGGGGCAGTTGATGACGTTGCCCACCTCGCCCTTGGCGGCCAGAGCATCCATAACAGGAATATTGGCCGTCTGCAGGGGGGTCTTGTTTCCCAGGGAGGGGACAGGGTTGTCCGCCATGCCGTCGCCGATGATGAGGATATACTTCATGCAGGGGTTCTCCTTTCTAGGGGTAGGGATCAATCGAAACTGGACCGGTTGGATGAGAACAGGTCGGTCCAGGATTTTGGTTCGGTAAGGGTGCTGGCCTGGATCTCCAACAAGTCCAGGATGAGGGTATTGGACAGCAGGAACCCTTCGGGGGTGAACCGCCAGCGGTGGTGGTCGGTCTGCTCCACCCACTTGTACCGCTCAAAAAATTCCAGGCGGTGGTTGATGGGTTCAAAGTTCAGGCCGAACTCCCGGCGGTACTCCCATTCCTCGATGCCCTGGCGGGTGCGCATCCGCAGGAGGAGGTATTCCCGGGCCCGTTCCGGGGCGCTGATGGTCTGGAGATCTTCCATCAGGTCATCCCGGGCGGCCATGCTGTGGAGATACGCGTCCAGATCCCGGCTATAGGCGTACCGACGGCCGGCGAAGTAGGAGTGGGCACCGGGACCGAAGCCCAGGTATTCCCGGCCCAGCCAGTATTTCAGGTTGTGGCGGGATTCCCGACCGGGTTTGGAGAAGTTGGAGATCTCATATTGATGATAGCCTGCCTCCTGGAGGATCTCGATGCCCCGCAGATACAGGTCTGCCTGCTGGTCTCCATCGGGGATGGAGAGACCAGCGGCCACCCGGGTGAAGAGGGGGGTGTTCTCCTCCACCTTCAGTCCGTAGCAGGAGATGTGTTCCGGCTCCAGGGCCAGGGCGGCGGCGAGGGTGTCCTCCCAGGCGGACATGGTCTGGTCTGGGAGACCGTAGATCAGGTCCAGACTCAGGTTGTCGATCTTGGCTTTGCGGATGTCGGCCACTGCCTGTTCCACCTGGTGGTGGGTGTGGATGCGGTGGATGCACCGGAGCTGCTGGGGGTCTGCGGACTGCATCCCCAGGGAGATGCGGTTGACCCCGGCCTTTCGCAGCCGGGCCATGGACCGCCAGTCCACGCTGTCCGGGTTGCACTCCACGGTGATCTCTGCCTGACGGCTGACGGTAAACTGGTGGTGCAGGACGGACAGCAGCTCCCGCAGGCGTTTTTCCCCGTAATAGGAGGGGGTTCCGCCGCCGAAGTAGATGGAGTCTACCAACCGCCCCTTGCAGAGGGGGGCCATGGCCTTGATGTGGGTGATGAGGGCCTTTTGGTAGCGGTCCATCAGGTCCTCGTGGCCGGCCAAGGAGTAGAAGTCGCAGTAGTCGCACTTGCTCTTGCAGAAGGGGATGTGGACATAGATGCCGAGAACGCCAGCCATGAAAAAACCTCCCATCTGCATCAGAGCATACTATATCCCTATTATACGATTCTTTTCGGAAAAAGGCAACCCCACCTGGGCGCAGGCCGCATTTTTTCCGCAGTTCTCAAATGGGGGAAAAGATGGCATTTGAGGGGTGAGAACACGGAAGAAGGTTCTGGCGCTGGTTCTGGCAATGGCTATGTCTCTGTCCCTGGCTGTTACCGCTGGCGCAACCTACACCGACGACAGCAAGATTTCTGCTAAGTACGATGTTGCTGTCGAAGTGGCTTCTCAGCTGGGCATCCTGGAAGGCTTCGAAGACGGTTCCTATCGTCCTCAGGGCACTCTGACCCGTGCACAGCTGGCAACCATGACCTACCGCATCACCACCGGTGACGTGGAGGACGACTACACCGCTAACTTTGCAAGTGGTGCAGCTGAGAGCTTTACCGACACCCCCGCTACCGCATGGTATGCTGGCTACGTTGGCTACGCAGCTGACGCTGGCTACCTGAAGGGCATGGGCGACGGCACCTACGCTCCCGACTCCGCACTGACCGGCTACCAGGCACTGGCAGCTTTCCTGCGTGCTATCGGCTACAACGAGCCCGGCCAGTTCACCGGCGCTGACTGGACCGTCCAGGTCGCACTGGTTGCTAACCAGGTTGGCGCTCTGGAGGGCATCAAGGGTGTTGACCTGAACGCCGCTATCTCCCGTGAGGTCGCTGCTCAGATTATCTACAACATCCTGTTCTCCAACCTGGTCGAGTTCACCCATGCTCTGGGCTACCAGGACTTCGGTGGCATCTATGGCACCCTGGCTGAGAACGAGTTCAAGATCGATTCCTACGCAAAGGCAGTTCCCACCGCTCCCTGGGGTCAGCCCGCTCAGGAGTGGTACAACTCCTCTGACGAAGTTCTTGTCTCCGTCCCCTATGCTCCCGTCACTGAGTACACCGTTGCTGTCACCGAGTGCCAGCTGGCTAAGGACCTGGGCGTGAAGGAAACCGTCCAGGAGGCTGACATTACTGAGTACAAGAACGGCGCTTCCAATGGCGTTATTGCTGGTGCTATTAACCTGACCGACACCACTACTGAGGTCGGTGCTCAGGGCACCCTGACTGAGGTTTACGAGATCGACGGCGACTATTGGTTCGTCCAGATCGAGACTTGGCTGGCTAAGGCTGGTACCGTTACCGAAGCTAAGTATGACGGCAATGGTCATCAGACCTCCAAGGCAAACACTGCCTTCACCGTCTATGGTCCTTCCGGCAATGGTACTTGGAACGTTGAGACCAGTGACTTTGCTGAGGACTCCTATGTCCTGATCAACAAGTCTACCTTCGACGGTACTAAGTACTTCGTGACCGCTACCGCTCCCGTTGATACCGCTGTTCTGAACGAGGTTGACCGCGCTGACAAGCAGTCCACCATCGGTGGCACCACCTACGACTGGGCTGCTAAGTACGCTCTGGGCAACCCCGCTATCGCTGGCAACACTTACGATGTTTTCGTTGACTTCTATGGCAACCTGATCGGTCTGGTCAAGTTCGTTGAAGAGACTGAATACGAGTACACCATCCTGGACAACGGCATCTTCGATTCCAACGGCTATGATTCCGCTTACTATGCTAAGATCGTTGATCTGTCTAACGGCGACCTGGACGTCATCACCGTTGATTCTTATGTCAACACCTCCGGTAATAGCATC
This sequence comes from Ruminiclostridium sp., assembly GCA_017547425.1. Lineage (GTDB taxonomy): Bacteria > Bacillota > Clostridia > Oscillospirales > Oscillospiraceae > Evtepia. The sequence continues at coordinate 1,048 of JAFYPT010000071.1, read as the reverse complement.
CTGAACTGGGGCGACAAGGAGCCCACCTATAAGCACAACATCGTTGCTTATGCTGAGGCTGAGGACGGCTATGAGGTGAAGAACGTTGCTACCACCAACGGCACCTCCTTCGTGATTGAGAAGGGCGAGCCCGAAATCAAGATGGACGGCGCATTCACCATCGCAACCGATAACAACACTGTTTACGCTGTTGAGAACGAGTGCGGCGAGTATGACATCTACACCGGCTACACCAACGTTCCCACCATGTACGGTGGCTATGCAGAGGGTGTTCACATCCGTGCATTTGCTGGTGCTGACGACGACGTCTATGCAGACCTGGTCTACATCGATGCTTCCGCAGCTCTGTTCGCAGGTGAGGAGTACTTCGCATACGTGCTGGAAGGCGCTGCAGACATCGGCGGCGGCGAGCTGGCTGACGAGACCGCTTACGAGATCGTTTCTAACGTCGTTATTAACGGTGAGGTCGTGAAGGTCCGTACTCAGGACGGCGAGGCATATGAAATCACTGCTATGGCTGGCGAGTTCGTTACCCTGTACACCGACGCTGACGGCCTGGTCTTCGACGCTGTTGAAGATACCGGCTTCGAAGACTACGAAGTCTATGCTGACAACTCCGATGAAGTTATCTGGGTTGCAGCAGACGAGTCCTATGCAGTTGCTGCCGATACCATCATTTGGATTGTCGACGAGGCTTCTAACGAAGTCGCTATCGGCACCGCTGATGACATCGACGAAGGCAAGTCCATCTCCATGAAGCTGGATGGCACCAAGCCCGTCGCTATCATCATCTGGGACACCATCGACTAATCAGTTCTTCCGGTTTGTTCTAACTGAACAACCACATTATTCAAGTCCCCCGAGCTACGGCTCGGGGGCTTGTTTTTCTATCACAGGATCCAGATACGACAAAACCGCCGACCGGGTACCCGGTCGGCGGTTCTCTTATGCTTTGTTTCAGCCCTCGATGAGGTTCACACGTCTCTCGTGACGGCCGCCCTCGAACTCGGTGTTCAGGAAGGTCTCCACGATGCGCTCAGCCACGTTG
>JAFYPT010000070.1 GCA_017547425.1 Ruminiclostridium sp. | reverse complement strand
TAGTTGGTGAAGTAGCCAATGGCCGCACAAAGGGCGATAGGCAGAATGATATGCAGAAAATCCATGTTGTTTCCTCGATTCCAGTCGAATTGTGTGCCTTCCTATTGTACACCTTTTTTCCCCAGTTGCAAGCCCCTTTCGCCTACCCGGCGGGGGCCCCATTTCTCCCATGAGAAATGGGGGAAAGAATGCCAGGGGAAAGAGTTTCTTTCCCCTGGACCCCTTTCTCTGGCTGGCCGAATCCTTGTTTTCTGAATCGGCAGGCCGGCCATGGCGCGCCACCGGCTGGCGCGCGGGAACGTGGAATAAACCCTTCAGGCAGCGGGCGATTCGTGAGAAGGTGAATTGGCCGAAGGCCAAGAGAGGCTGGCCTGGGCCAATCGCCCCTACGACTGACGTTGTGGTCTTCTCAACCTCGTAGGGGCCGATGCCCACATCGGCCCGACCCACGTTAGTCCACCATACACCCACAAAAAACAGCCCTGACCAAACGGTCAGGGCTGTTTCCATTGGTTTGCTTATTCGTCTGCAAAGTCGTACATGCCTTCGTACTTCTCACGGAACATGTTGAACAGGGTGGTCAGCAGTTCTTCGCTCTCCACGCCGCTGTAGGCCTCCTCGTCGCCGTCCACGCTGTCGATGTGCAGGATGAGCACTTCGCCGTTGTCGTCCTCGATGGGCAGCAGGAAGAGGTACTCCTCGCCCTCATACTCCATCAGGTCCACGAACTCAAAGGGGACCTCGTTGCCGTCGTTGTCTTCCAGCAGGTAGATGTTCTCCTCGGGAATGTTTTCGGTGATGTCGATGATGTCTGCCATGGTATATACCTTCTTTCTGCGGTCAGGCCGCGATATTACAAATCATTCGCCGGCGGGCTTGTTACCGCCGCCGGGCTTGCGGGGACCTCTGCGGTTCCAGCGGGGACGGCCGCCGCCCTTCTTGCCCTCGCCGCCTTCGGCCTTGCCCTCGTTCTGACTGGGCTTCTGGGGGGTAGACTGCTTCTTGGGCTTCTCGGCCTGCTGCTGATGGTTGGGCTGCTGGCCCTGCTTCTGGGCCTTCTCGGTGCTGTGGCTGCCGCGGCTGCCTCTGTGGCGGCGGCGGGAACCGCCCTCCTTCTTACCGTCGGCGGGGGTGGGCTCCTTCACAGGCTCAACCACAGGAGCGGCCTCCTTGGCCCCTTCCTTCTTGCCACGGCCACGGTTCCGGCGGGACTTTTGCTCCTGCTTTTCCTTCTCGCGCTCCACATCGGCCTCCAGAGCCTTTTCTGCCTTCTCGGCATTCCTGCCCTTGTCACCACCACGGCGGCGGCGGGAGGAACCGTGTGCAGGCTCCTGATGGGCAGGCTCCTGGACCCCGCGGCTGGTGCGCTCGGACATGAACTCGTCCAGGGCGGCAGCCAGAGCGGCCTGCTCCCGGCGGTACTGTTCCTCGGGGGAGATGGTGACCTTACGGAGCTTCTCCAGCTCTTCCTTGGGGGGCTCCACGTAGTCGTCGGGGCGCTTGCCCTTGCCGCTGCGGACCACCCGAATCTCGCTGTTGTGATAGGTCTTCAGAGAGTCGGGCTCGTTGTCCAGACGGACACGGACGGTCTCACGGAGGGTGTTGACGGTGATGATGTTGCCGGCGCCGTCGGGGGTCTCCACGAAGGAGTCGGCACGGGGCGCATCCTTCATGAGGTCCTCATAGGCCTCCTGCTCGTACTTCAGGCAGCACATGAGGCGGCCGCAGGTGCCGGAGATCTTGGTGGGGTTCAGGGACAGGTTCTGGGTCTTGGCCATCTTGATGGACACGGGCTGGAACTCCCGCAGGAAGGAGTTGCAGCAGAAGGGACGGCCGCAGATGCCCAGACCGCCCAGCATCTTGGCCTCGTCACGGATGCCGATCTGGCGCAGCTCGATGCGGGTATGGAAGATAGCGGCCAGGCTCTTGACCAGGGCGCGGAAGTCCACACGGCCCTCGGAGGTGAAGAAGAAGAGGATCTTGGTGCCCTCAAAGCTGTACTCCACGCTGACCAGCTTCATGTCCAGTTCATGCTCCAGGATCTTCTCCTGGCAGACCTTAAAGGCGTATTTTTCCTTCTCCCGGTTGCGCTCCACGATGGCCTCGTCCTCCGGGGTGGCGGGACGGATGACCGGACGCAGGGGAGCGGTCAGCTCGGACTCATCCAGGTGGAAGTTTCCCCGGATGCACTTGGCGTACTCGATGCCCCCGGCGGTCTCTACGATGACGCCGTCCCCGGCGTGGAAGGTCATGCCCTGGGGGTCGAAGTAGTATTGTTTGCCTTCGCTGCGAAAGCGAACGCTGATGATCTCTGCCATATATCGTTCTCCTTGAATGGAAGTTGGTTTCGAAGTTATAAGGCCGCTGCCAGCCAGCCGGCCAGATGACCGGCGCTGATGTTGAACTCGCAGGCAGCCCGGATGGGGGAGAGACGGTCCAGGACCTTGAGCAGTTCCGGCCGCTGAGGCAGAACTTTGGTCAGGCGGTAGACGGTCTCTTCCAAAAGCAGGGCGATCTCCTCCCGGTCCTTCTTCTCCAGGGAGATCAGGAAGGGAAGGGTCTCTTCGGGGCCGGCTCCTTTCAGGATCAGACCGGCCAGGGTCTCCCCGTCGGCGCTGGCAGCCGCCGTCTCCTCTCCCTCGGCACGGATGGTCTCGCACCGGGAGCGAACCGTGGGCAGCAGCAGCTCGGGGTTGGGGGACAGGAAGAGGAAGCAGGCGTAGGCCGGTCCCTCCTCAATGAGTTTTAACAGGATATTTTGCCCCGTCTGGTTGAGAAGTTCCCCGTGTTCCAGGATATACACTTTCTTGGGGGCTTCGTTGGGGCGGATGAAGGCGTCCGACCGGAGATTGCGGACGGCCTCGGCCTTGAGGCCTTCCCCTTCCGGGTCCCACCGGGTGATGTCCGGGTGGATGCCCTGGGCGGCCTTTCGGCAGCCGGAGCACTGACCGCAGGGAGGCGTTTCCCCCGTGCACACCCAGGCAGCGGCCAGGGTGTCGGCCAGTTTCCGTCGGTTTTCTCCAACCACCAGGTAGGCGTGGGATAACTGCCGTCTTTTCATGCGGTTTTCCAGCTGTTCCATACGGGACACGGCAGGTTTCCTCCTTTTTTGTCCACAATTTCGGACGGATTGGGGATACATTCGTTGCATGGGCGGATATGGAATCCGCCCCTACAAGGTAACATCGTATTCGTAGGGGCCGATTCTATATCGGCCCGCTTTTACTCCTGCGCAAAGGCCTTCTTCAAGGCGGCGTACATGAGCTGGTAAGCCACCTTGCTGTAATCCGCATCGGGCACACCCAACTCAAAGCAGTGGTAGCAACCGGGGAAGACGTGGTACTCCACTTCCACACCAGCCTCCATCATCCGGTTCCAGTAGGTGATGTTCTCGTCCCGACCGGGGTCCAGCTGGCCAATGTAGGAGAACAGAGGGGGCAGGTCAGACAGGTCCTTGGCCAGGGCGGGGGAGACGTACTCGTTGGGGAGCATCCCGGCGGGCAGGTAGTGCTCCCAGGACTTTTCACAGTTGTAGCGGCACCAGAGCTTGGTGTCGGTGATCTCGTGGGCAGAGAAGGTGTCCAGGGTGTAGTCCAGTTCACCGTAGAGGGGCATCTGGAGGCAGATCTTAGGACCCTTCTTGTCCCGGGCGTAGAGGGAGATGGCGGCGGCCAGGTTGCCGCCGGCGGACAGGCCGGAGACCGCCAGACGACTGCTGTCCACGCCGATCTCGGCCCCGTGGTCATGGACCCAGGTGAGGGCGGCGTAGCAGTCCATCAGGGGGGCAGGGGCTTTCCACTGGGGAGCCAGACGGTATTCCACGGACACCACGATGCAGTCCACGTTCTTCACATAGCCCTGGCAGAGCTTTTCCTGGCGGTAGACCGTGCCGAAAAGGAAGCCGCCCCCGTGGTAGAAGAACAGGCAGGGGAGCAGTCGATTCCCCCGGTTCTTAGGCTCATAGATGCGGATCTTCACATCGGGAGCCCCGTCAGGGCCGGGGATCATCTTGTCCCGGGCGATGACCTCAGGGTCCTCCTTCAGGTTGGCCAATTCGGCGGCGTTGCACTTGGGGACGAACTCCTCCAGGTTGTCAAAGTCGAAGCCGGGGGAGGCGTCGTACCAGGCCCGGAGCTGGGGATGGATGCGGTCGCGGAATGTCATGGGAATTCCTCCTTCATACGGAAAAAACGGCAGGGGAAGGTATGGCCCTCCCCCGCCGTTTTCATTCAATCAATATGCATGCTTGCCCCGGGAGAAAGCCACCACCGTGCGGCGGTTGGGCTCGGTCCCCGTGGAATAGGTGATCACGTTGGGGTAATCCTGCAGGGTCTCGTGGATCACATGGCGCTCGTAAGCGTTCATGGGCTCCAGAGTGATGTTGCGGCGGTACTTGACCACCTTGGCAGCCACCTTGGTTGCCAGGCGCTTCAGGGATTCCTCTCGCTTGGCCCGGTAGTTCTCGGCGTCAATGTGGATGCGCACACGATGGGTGCGGCCCTTGTTGACGGCGTAGTTGGTCAGCTGCTGGATAGCGTCCAGGGTCTCGCCCCGGTGGCCGATGAGAGCGCCCAGCTTGGGGCCTTCCAGGGTCACCAGAATGCCGTTTTCTGCCTTGGGCGCAATGTTGACTTCAGCCTCCACGCCCATGTGCTCCAGCAGGCCGGACAGGAAGGTGCGGATGCGCTCGTCCAGGTCCATGCCCTTGGTGACCACAGCAGCAGGAACGGCCTGGGGAGCAGACTCTTCCTCCACAGCGGGGGCGGGTGCTTCTTCTGCCACGGGCTGGGGAGCAGGGGTCTCCTCCACCACAGGGGCGACAGGCTCGGTCTTTTCCACCACGACTTCCTCATCGGGGACCTCGTAGGTGACCTTCACCTTAGCAGGAGATTTGCCAAAGCCCAGAATACCGCTCTTGGCTCTCTCCAGGACTTCCACGGAAACGCTGTCACGGTCCAGACCCAGCTGGGCCAGGGCGTTCTGAATGGCAGCGTCTTCGCTTCTGCCCGTGGCTTCGATCCATTTTAACATAAGGCGTTCTTCTCCTTGTTATGCTTCTTCGTTCTCTTCCAGGAAGGACTCCTCCACAAAGCCCTCTTCCTCTTCGGCAGCGGGCTCGGTGTGGACGGGGGTGGTGTCAACGGGAGCGGTCTCCAGAGGGGTGACAGTCTCCACGGTCTCTTCCACCACGGGGGCAGCAGCGGCGGCAGCCACAGCAGCCTTGTCCTTCTTGCCGCCCTTCTTTGCCTGCTTGGCTTCGGCGGCAGCGGCCATCTCCTCACGCTTCTTCTGCAGGAGCTTGTTGGGGTCCTCATAGGGGAAGGTGGGGTAACGGTCGGGGTCATAGGTGCGGCCGCGGGCGTAGGTACGCAGACCTTCGCGGCTGGCAGTGGAAACGCTCTTGTTCAGCTTGCGCTCCATCTGGATGCGGCGGTTCTCTTCCTGTGCCTTCTTCTTGGCAGCAGACTTTCTCTCTCGCTCCAGGCGCTCCATCTCCTTGAGTTCTTCGGCACGGCGGACCTTCTTTTCGGCCTCGGTCTTCATGAACTTACGCAGGAAGGGGATGTTGGCAAACTCAGACAGCATGGCGCTCAGGGAGCTGTAGATCCAGTACAGGCCCAGAGCTGCAGGCAGAGTGAAGCAGATCCACAGAGACATGAGGGGCATCATGATCATCATGGAACGCTGGGTGGGGTCGTTGTTCTTCTTCTCGCTGCCGGTGACATAGGCATTGATCTTGTTGTTCAGGATCATGGAGAAGACGGACAGGGCAGCGGAGATCACGGGGATCAGCCACAGACCGAAGGCCATCAGCACGTTCTCCTGCTGCCAGAACATCAGGTGAGGGGTGTCTGCCAGGTTCATGCCCAGGAAGGTGAAGTCCACCTGGGGCATACCGGCCAGCTCAGGGATGGAAGTGACGATGCGGTCGTAGTTCACAAAGACATCCTGAGCCATGGACAGCTGGGCGGTGTTGATGTCCAGGACCTCACCGTAGAGCAGGTTGGACACAGAGTTGAACTGATCCTCGGTCATACCCAGCAGGTTGGTCAGGGGCTTGCGGACGATACCGTACAGAGGGATCAGAACCGCCAGAGGCAGCATGGACCACAGGCAGCCGCCGGAGGGCTTGACGCCTTCCTTCTCATAGAGCTTCTGCAGCTCGATGGAGTAGCGTTCCCGGTCTCTGCCGTACTTCTGCTGGATGAACTTCTGCTGGTCGGCCAGGCCGCTCATGGCCATCATGCTCTTACGGCCCTTCAGGAAGAGGGGGAAGAGGACGATACGGACCACCAGAGCGAACAGCAGCAGAGCGATACCGTAGCTGTTGGTCATGTTATAGAACAGCAGCAGCAGCTTCGCAAAGGGGGTTAAGATGATGCTCATTGAAATAAAGCCTCCAAGTGTTGGTTGGGGTTTTTCCGGTCAGGGACCGGAGGAAGGCTATTCTTTTATTAAGGCACCGGGTCATACTCGATGCTCTCCTGCCGGTGCAGCGGGCTGCAGCGCAGAATCCTGCGTACGGCAAGAAAGCCCCCTTTGACTGCGCCGTATTTCTCGATGGCCTCCAGGGCGTACGCCGAGCAGGTGGGGATGAAACGGCAGCAGGGGGGACGATTTGGAGAGATGTGTTCCCGGTAGAACCGGACCATCCATAAAAGGACAGCCTTCATGGCTCCTTCTCCTCAAGGGGGTGAAGGAGCTGGAGTTTGTTTGCCAGGCGGAGGAACTGCTTGTTCAGATCGGCATACTGGCTATGGACAGCCCGAACCCTGGCCACGACGACAATATCGTAACCGGGAAGAAATCTGTCCTCGTTCAAACGATAGATCTCCCGCAGGCGGCGGCGGACCCGGTTTCGGGTGACGGCCTTGCCCAGCTTGGTGCTGACCGTGATGCCATAGCGGTTTTCCTTTCTGCCGTTTTTCCGGCAGTAGAGGACCATGGCGGGGCTCACCGCGCTCTTGCCCTTGGCATAGAGACGGCGGAAGACTCTGTTTTCCTTGAGTGAGACCGTATACTTCACGATCTGTGTCCTCCTTCCAGTGGAGGCAAGGGCATAGGGAAAAAACCTGCGTATGCTGGATAAGGGCGGTGGAAATAACTTCCCCGCCCCTTTTAATATCCTCTATGCGATTGCCCCTGGCATCAGTGGGTCAGACGGGCGCGGCCTCTTGCGCGGCGGCGAGCCAGGACCTTGCGGCCATTGGCAGTAGCCATACGCTTGCGGAACCCGTGGACCTTGGAGCGATGACGCTTCTTAGGCTGATAAGTACGAACCATTCCGAGACACCTCCTGTATCTATTTCGAGCGGAATGCAAGCTTCCGCCAACCACAACAGCCGAATTGCCCCGGCTGCGGTCGTCAATCAACTACGCATAATCCCATTCCATGATTACGCGAAGATTATTATAGCCGAAAAGAAATGTCTATGTCAACCCAAAATTTCCAAAGAAAAATGGGAAAAATCCGTCAATTTCCCTTTTCACCCAAGATATTGTGGGGCCATTTGGTTTGGGGTACACCTTTTGGGAAAAATTTTTTTGGAATGGTACACAAATTCAAGGGAAAAGTATGCCAAAAGCCTCGCAGAGTTTCGCCGTCGCAACGGCGAAATGAAATTTGAGCCGTTTTCCGGCGCGACATGCGCGGGTCAGGCCGCGATCCCCCACTTTGGGAATGGGATGCAAGTCCATTCCCAAAGGCTACATTATAAAATAAATATCCACATCCTCCCTTGCCAATGTGGATAATTTCTGCTATACTATCATGGCTATAATGCGCTCATTATCGGCAGGGGCCAGCCCCCCGCCCTTTCATACACAGAGATCACAGAAAAAGAGGGAGTGAGTCCATGAATTCCGCCGCTGAAATCTGGGAACGGGTCCTGACTCTCATGGAGCAGACCATGACCAAAACCACCATCACCACCTGGTTCTCCGATGCCGAAGCCGTGGCTTTGGAAGAGAGCCGGTTCATTCTGTACATCCCCACCGACTTCAAGAAGGAGATCGTGGTCTCCCGCTACCTGCCGGACATCCAGAAGGCTCTGTATGACCTCTTCTCCGCCAACCTGGACGTGGTAGTCCTGGGTCAGGGGGAGCGGGAAAAATACGTCCGCCGGGACAGCGCCTCCCGGTTCCTCCCCGGCACCGAAGACTACACCTTTGAGCGGTTCGTGGTGGGCAACTCCAACAAGTTCGCCCATGCCGCCGCCAGACAGGTGGCCGAACGTCCCGGGGAAAGCTACAACCCCCTGTTCATCTACGGTGAGTCCGGTCTGGGCAAGACCCACCTCCTTTACGCCATCGCCCACGCCATCCACCGGGAGCATCCCGACTACCGCATCGTGTACATCCGGGGCGACGCCTTCACCAACGAACTGATCCGGGCCATCCGGGAGGGTAAGAACCAGGAGTTCCGGGACAAGTACCGCTCTGCCGATGTCTTCCTCATGGACGACGTCCAGTTCATCGCCGGCCGTGACTCCACCCAGGAGGAGATGTTCCACACCTTCAACACCCTCTATGAGGAAAAGAAGCAGATCGTCTTCACCTCCGACCGTCCCCCCAAGGAGATGCTCCGTCTGGAGGACCGACTGAAGACCCGCTTCGAGTGGGGCCTGCTGGCCGACATCCAGCCCCCGGACTACGAGACCCGGGTGGCCATCATCAAGAACAAGGCCATCCGCATGGGGGTGGAGCTCCCCGAAGAGGTCCTGACCTATGTGGCAGAGAACATCACCGCCAACGTCCGGCAGATCGAGGGCACCGTCAACAAGATCCTGGCCTACCGGGATCTCATGGGCAGCAACGTAGACGCCAACGCCGTCACCCGTGCCGTCCGGGATATGTTCAAGGACACCACCGACATCCTCCCCACCGCCGAAGTCATCATCGAGGAAGTGGGCAAGTTCTACTCCATCGACGACACCGCCCTCCGGGGCCAGGGCCGCACCAAGGAAACTTCTCTGGCCAGACAGATCGCCATGTATCTCATCCGAAACATGACCAAGCTGTCTCTGAAAGACATCGGCAAGGAGTTTAACAATCGTGACCACACCACCGTCCTCCACGCCATCGAGCGCATCGAGGAGTTCTGCAAGACCAAGCCGGAGATCGCAGAAGTGGTCAAGGACATCCGCACCAACGTCAATAACCGATATGGGTAAGACTTTTTGAATGGACTTGCAGCCCATTCAAAAAGTGAGGGTTGCAGCCTGCTGCGCGCGCCCTTCGGGCACACTGGCAGGCTGAGAAGAGTTTTTTCCCACGCGCATGTCGCGGGAAAAAACAGATTTCACTTTGTTTTGCCATCTGCGGATGGCAAAATTCTGCGAAGCTTTTTCCTTCTTTTTTGGGAAAGAGATCCTTCGACCATCCGTGACACATTTCCACCGGATTTTGTGGAAAAGTGGAAGAAGTTCTGTGGAGAAAAAAATTTGTCCACAGAGTTCAGAAAATTTTGCCAAAGTTTGTCCCACAGGGGGCGTGGACAAAAAATCCTTGCAATTCCTGGCGAAAATGGAGTTTTCCACAGTTTCCGGCCCCCTACTACAACGATTACGACAAATATCCCTGTTCTCCCTCTATGGCGGAGAGAGGACCGGGTTTCCATCCTTTCGAAGTTTGGAGGTTATCCCATGAAATTTACCTGCGAGAAAGCGCTCCTCCAGAGCGCCATCGTGACTGCCTCCCGGGCAGTCTCCCCCAAGAGCACCATTCC
>JAFYPT010000069.1 GCA_017547425.1 Ruminiclostridium sp. | reverse complement strand
TAATTTAGGATATCGCTCCTCCAGCTCGGCAATCAGGTCCTTGACCTCCTGCCGCTTGGTGTAGCCGTCGGCGGGGCAGGGATTGTGGACCACCGGCAGCTTCAGGCGGTTGGTGGCCTCTTTGACCATGTTTTCGCTGACGTAGAGAAGGGGGCGGATCTGGGTCACGTCGGCCCGGTCCAGGTAGGTGACCGGGTGGAAGCAGGACAGACGGCCCTCGTAGAAGAGAGAGAGGAAGAAGGTCTCCACCGCATCGTCGTAGTGGTGGCCCAGGGCCACCTTGTGGAAGCCCTCGGCCAGAATGGCCTCATGGAGGGAGCCTTTGCGCATCTTGGCGCAGAGGGCGCAGGGATTCTTCTCCTTGCGGGTCTCAAAAATGACCTTGTTGATCTGGGTGGGGATGATGTGGCAGGGGACCCCCAGTTCATCACAGAAGGACTGGATGGGGGAGAGGTCCATGCCCTCGATGCCCATGTCCACGGTGAAGGCCTCCACGGTGAACTTCTTAGGATAGAACCGGGACAGACGGGCCAAAGAAGCCAATAAAATCAAGGAATCTTTGCCGCCGGACACGCCCACGGCCACCCGGTCGCCATCCTGGATCATGTCGTAATCTTCCACGCATCGGCGCAGGAGGGAAAGGATTTTTTTCATGGTCAGTACACTCCTGGAAAACAAAAAATGAAAATCGAAACGGAGATATCGAGAGATTGAGAGAGGAAGAGGGAGGATTCGAGAGAATTCAATGAGGTAAATTAAAAATCTTCAAAAAGTCGTTGACATTGGACATTCCCTGTACTATAATAAGGTCCGCTGAAAAAACGGCTCCCTTTTGCCCGGCTTTTTTTAAGCATTATAAAGGCAAACAGGCCGGTTTGTAAAGCCGGGAAAGGTCCGTTCATTTGATAAGAAATTTTAATTGGAGGTTCGACCCTATGTCCACTTTTATGGCTAACAAGGGCAACATCGAGCGCAAGTGGTATATCCTGGATGCCGCTGGCAAGCCCCTCGGTAAGACCGCAGCTCAGGCAGCTACCCTGCTGCGCGGCAAGCATAAGCCCGAGTACACCCCCCACGCTGACTGCGGCGATTTCGTCATCGTCATCAACGCAGAGCAGGCAGTTCTGACCGGCAAGAAGCTGGAGCAGAAGTTCTACCGCACCCACTCCGGTTACGTCGGCGGCCTGAAGGAGACCAAGTACGGCAAGCTGATGAAGGAGAAGCCCGAGCTGGCTATGAAGGTTGCTGTCCGCGGCATGATGCCCCGCAACATCGTTTCCAAGGATTCTCTGACCCGCCTGAAGATTTTCCGTGGCTCCGAGCACATCCACGCAGCACAGAAGCCCGAACTGTGGGCCGCAGAATAAGGAGGAACTAGAACATGTATAAGAGCAAGAAGCCTTACCACTATGGTACCGGCCGCCGGAAGTCTTCCGTCGCCCGTGTCCACCTGTTCCCCAACGGCACCGGTTCCATCACCATCAACGGCCGCGACATGGATGACTACTTCGGTCTGGAGACCCTGAAGCTGATCGTCCGCCAGCCCCTGGAGACCACTGGTCTGGTTGGCAAGGTCGACATCGTTGCTACCGTCGCTGGCGGCGGCGTCACCGGCCAGGCTGGCGCAATGCGCCACGGCATCTCCCGCGCTCTGCTGGAGATGGACGCTGAGTACCGTCCCGCTCTGAAGGCTGCTGGTTTCCTGACCCGCGACCCCAGAATGAAGGAGAGAAAGAAGTACGGCCTGAAGGCTGCACGTCGTGCTCCCCAGTTCTCCAAGCGCTGATATTTACGAATATCGTTTTTACAGACTGCCACCCATCTGGGTGGCAGTCTTTTTCTATGGTTGGTCAGCCTTCAGGCCGTACTTCTTTGCCAGTCAAATCCCAAATGAAGGGGTCCCCCGCAGGAGCCCAGCAAAGCGGGTCCTGTGGGGAAAGGAGGAGCGGCGGAACGGACGAGCTTTCTTTGCTGGCGAGGGAAGCGAGGGATGTGGAGCCCGCGACGACGCAAGGCTGCACGTCGCGCTCCCTAAGTTCCTCTCCGGCCTAAGAGCCGCCCCGATGGGGCGGTTGGCCTTCGAGACGCCTCGCTGCGGCTCGGTGTTCAAGCGCTGATATATTTTACAGCTTTTTCAGAAAGCCGCCCATCTGGGCGGCTTTCTTTTTGCTTTCGGTGGTCAGCCTTCCGACTGTACTTCTTTTCCACATCTTGGGGAAAAGGAACGGTTTGTGGGGGGGCAAGAAAAGTTGTGGGAATTTTACAAAAAAGCCAACAACTCCACTCCAAACCATGGTAGAATACGTTTGTAAAAAAGCAAGCAGGGCGGCTGTGCCGTCTGTGTCATACATAGGAGAGATTTATGGAACGAAAGGAACCCAACGGTCTGTGGCCCCAGGAGCCCCGGGAGGGCTGTCTGGAGACCGTCATGAGCCCCTGGGGAGAAGGGTTGGACCCCAGCCAGCCCCGGGACAAGGCCATTATCGGCACGGTGGTGAAGTATCAGGAACTGCTCCTGGGCTATACCTGCGCCATGAAAGAGGTCCAGACCAAGTTTGATGTGCTCAACACCGAGTTCAAGGTGCGCAACCAGCGAAACCCCATCAGCTCCGTGACCACCCGGCTGAAAAGCACCGCCAGCATCACGGAAAAACTCAACCGCCGGGGCCTCCCGGTGACCCTGGAGAGCATGGAGAAACACCTGAATGACGTGGCCGGTGTCCGGGTCATCTGCTCCTACCAGGACGATATCTACCGTATCGCCAATTCCCTTCTGGGCCAGGATGACGTAAAGCTGATCGAAAAGAAAGACTACATCGCTGAACCCAAGCCCAACGGCTACCGGAGCCTTCACCTCATCATCACCGTTCCGGTTTTCTTCGCCCAGAAGCGGCGGCGGGTGAAGGTGGAGGTCCAGATCCGCACCATTGCCATGGACTTCTGGGCCAGCCTGGAGCACCAGATGAAGTACAAGCAGGAGCTTCCCAACCAGGAAGCCATTGCAGACGAACTGAAAAGCATCGCCGATGCGATCCAGGACACCGATCTGCGGATGCTTCGGCTCCGCCGGCGGATCGAGCAATCTGCCGATACCCCCACCGAGGAGGAACTGCTTCTGGAGCGGTTCAGCCGGGTGGATTTGACCATGGACTAAAGAAGGAGGAAGGATTATGAAGACTTTGACTGACGTGTACACCCTTTCCAACGGCGTGACCATCCCCTGGGTGGGCTTTGGCACCTGGCAGACCCCCGATGGCCAGGTGGCGGCGGAGGCCGTGAAGGCCGCTCTGGCTGCCGGTTACCGCCACATCGACACCGCCTCCATCTACAAGAACGAGGCTGGTGTGGGTCAGGGCATCCGGGAGAGCGGCGTGCCCAGAGAAGAGATTTTTGTCACCACCAAGGTGTGGAACAACAAGCGGGGCTATGAAAAGACCAAGGAGTCTGTGGAAAAGAGCTTGGAGCGTCTGGGTCTGGACTACCTGGACCTGGTCCTCATCCACTGGCCTGCCGTTCCCAAGTATGTGGAAAACTGGGAGGAGCTGAACCAGAGCACCTGGCAGGCCCTCACCGACCTGTACAAAGAAGGGAAGATTCGTGCCATCGGCGTGTCCAACTTCAAGCCCCACCACCTGAAGGCTCTGCTGGAGGTTGAGGTGAAGCCCATGGTGAACCAGATCGAGCTTCACCCCGGTATGACCCAGCAGGAGACCGTGGACCTGTGCCAGGAGCACGGCATCCTCCTGGAAGCCTGGAGCCCCCTGGGCTGCGGCCGTCTGCTGGACCACCCCCTGTGGGTGGAGATGGCTGCCACGTACGGCAAGTCCGTGGCTCAGGTCTGCAGCCGCTGGTGTCTGCAGAAGGGCTT
>JAFYPT010000068.1 GCA_017547425.1 Ruminiclostridium sp. | reverse complement strand
GTGGGCGACAACGTGGGCGACGTGGCCGGTATGGGCGCTGACCTGTACGAGTCCTATGTTGGCTCTATCCTGGCTACCTTCGCTCTGGGCGCATGCGCCGGCTACGGCTGGCAGGGCATGTTGCTGCCCATGGCTCTGGCCGTGGTTGGCATCGTCTGCTCCATCCTGGGTTCCTTCCTGGTTAAGACCAAGGAAGACGCCACCCAGCTGTCCCTGCTGACCTCTCTGCGTACCGGCACCTACTCCGCCGCTATCGCTTCCGCTGTGCTGGCCGCTCCCCTGACCTACTTCATCATCGGTGCTGGCTGGCTGGGCATCTACATCGCCATCCTCTGCGGCCTCATCGGTGGCTGCCTGATCGGTTACTTCACCGAGTACTTCACCTCTGACAACTATAAGCCCACCAAGAAGCTGGCTGCCGCTTCCGAGACCGGCGCGGCTACCATCATCATTGGTGGTGTCTCCCTGGGCCTCATGTCCACCATGGCATCCATCCTGATCGTTGCGGCTGCCATCCTGATCGCTTACTTCGCAGCAGGCGGCACCGTCTCCATCATGGACGCTGCCGGCAACTTCTCCCCTGAGTTCAACCAGGGCCTGTACGGCATCGGCATCGCTGCTGTCGGCATGCTGTCCACCCTGGGCATCACCCTGGCTACCGACGCATACGGCCCCGTGGCTGACAACGCCGGCGGTATCGCCGAAATGTCCGGTCTGCCCGAAGAGGTCCGTGAGCGCACCGACGCTCTGGACTCCCTGGGCAACACCACCGCTGCTACCGGCAAGGGCTTCGCCATCGGCTCCGCCTCTCTGACCGCTCTGGCTCTGCTGGTTTCCTACGTCAACATCGTCCAGGAGCGTACCACTGAAGTTCTGAACTTCACCCTGACCAGCCCCACCGTTCTGGTCGGTCTGTTCATCGGCGCTATGCTGACCTTCGTCTTCTCCGCTATGACCATGGAAGCGGTCCAGACTGCTGCTCAGTCCATCGTGGTGGAAGTCCGCCGTCAGTTCCGTGAGATCGTTGGCATCATGGAGTACAAGGCTGACCCCGACTACGCATCCTGCGTGGCTCTGTGCACCAAGGGCGCTCTGCGTGCTATGATCGCTCCCGCTCTGCTGGCTATCATCGTTCCCATCCTCACCGGCATCGTCCTGGGCCCCACCGGCGTGGTTGGCCTCCTGGGCGGCGTCTCCGTCACCGGTTTCGCTATGGCCGTCTTCATGTCCAACGCAGGCGGCGCATGGGACAACGCCAAGAAGTACATTGAGCGAGGCAACCACGGCGGCAAGGGTTCCGACCAGCACAAGGCTGCTGTTGTTGGCGACACCGTGGGCGACCCCTTCAAGGATACTTCCGGCCCCGCACTGAACATCCTGATCAAGCTGTGCTCCACCGTCTCCATCGTGTTCTCCGGCCTGATCATCGCATTCTCCATTCTGTAAAACTCCTCTCTTAAGATAAAAGGACGACTTTCGGGTCGTCCTTTTATCTTTTGTTTTACAAACACCGACTTCTCCGGTATAATAAAGTGTTACTATATGCACACAAGGGGGTAACTCCCATGCTGAAAAAACTCCTTCCTCTGGTGCTGGCCCTGGTGCTCACCCTCACCGCCTGCGGTCCTGCGCCTCTGGAAGCCTCCAACAACGACGACTTCAACCTGGTGACCACCACCTATCCCGTCTACCTCCTGGCCCAGGAGGTCACCCGGGGCGTGGAGGGGGTCACTGTCACCTGCATGATCAACCAGGGCATCGGCTGCCTCCACGACTACACCCTGTCCATCCACGACATGAAGATTCTGGACCGGGCCGACCTGTTGGCCCTTAACGGGGCCGGTCTGGAGGACTCCATGGCCGATGCCATTGCCGCCGCAGGCTGTCCCCAGATCGACTGCTCCCAGGGCATCGAACTGCTGGAGGCCTGCCATGAACACGACCACAGCCACGGGGAGGAAGAGACCGAAGAAGCCGACGGTCACCACCATGAACACGACAACCACATCTGGATGGACCCCCTCCGGGCCAGTCAAATGTTGGAAAACCTGGCCGAAGGACTGGCCCAGGCAGACCCTGCCAACGCCCAAACCTATCGGGACAACGCCCAGGCCGCCCAGGTCCTGCTGGCCCAGGGCCATGAGGAAGTGGTTCACCTTCTGTCCAATCTGGACTGCCGGGAGCTCATTACCTTCCACGACGGCTTCGCCTACTTTGCGGACACCTTTGGCCTGACTATCCTCCGGTCCATCGAGGAGGAGTCGGGCAGCGAAGCTTCCGCCCACGAGGTGGTGGAGATTCTGGAAGCCATCGAGCACCACGCCCTCCCCGCCATCTTCACCGAGGTCAACGGGGGCACCGCCACCGCCGAAATGATCCAGCGGGAATGCGGCATCCCCATTTACGCCCTGGACATGATGATGAGCGGTCCCACCGAAGGCAATGTGGGGGTCCAGACCTACCTGGACCGCATCATTCAGAACGCAGAGACCCTGCAGGAGGCCTATTCATGAGGTTTGAAAAGAAAGATACCAGCGGCTTCGGCCGCATCCCCATGCGGGGCCGCCCGGGGACCTGCCAGCTCCGGGTCCGTGACCTGGGGGTGACTCTGGAGAGCGACACCATCCTTCAGGGCATCAGCTTCGACCTGAACTGCCGGGAGATCGTGGCCCTCATCGGCCCCAACGGGGCGGGTAAGTCCTCCCTCTTCCGGACCATTCTGGGGCAGATTCCTCACACCGGTTCCATTAAGTTCGAGCTGGCCGGCGGCTACCCCAGCCGCCCCAAAATCGGCTATGTGCCCCAGAGCCCCAGCTTCGACCGGGACTATCCCATCAGCGTCCTGGACTTCTTTGCCGCTGCCATCAGCCGCTGGCCGGTCTTCCTGCCGGTGCCCAAGGCCCTGCGGGAACGGGTGGCCGAGTGCCTGTCCCGCGTCCACGGAGAGGCACTCATTGACAAGCGCATCGGTACCCTGTCCGGCGGCGAGCTTCAGCGGGTGCTGATGGCTCTGGCCCTGGAACCCATCCCCCAGATCCTCATTCTGGACGAGCCCCTCTCCGGTGTGGACGTAGGCGGCGAGCACCTGCTCATGGAGATGCTGGACGAGATCCGCCAGACCTACGACCTGTCCATCCTCTTCTCCACCCACGATTTCAACACCATGCAGCAGTATGCCGACAAGGTCATCCTGCTCCAGCACTCCATCCTGAAGATGGGCACCCCTTCGGAAGTCCTTCGGTCCGATCAGTTCCAGTCGGTCTTCCATCTGAATCTCGGCACGGAAGGAGGGACTCTGTAATGGAATTCTGGTACTGGCTGGTGTCCTGGCTGCCCTTTGAGTGGGCGGCCCCCAACTCCATGCTCTTCATGAAGCACGCTCTGCTGGCCATTCTGGTGGTCACCCCCCTCTTCGGCCTTCTGTCCACCATGGTGGTGGAGAGCCGCATGGCCTTCTTCTCCGATGCCCTGGGCCACTCTGCCTTCACCGGCATGGCCATCGGCGCCATCTGCGGCCTGGCTGACCCCGTAGGGGGGGCTGTGGTCTTCGCCATCGTCATCGCCTTCCTGTTCACCCT
>JAFYPT010000067.1 GCA_017547425.1 Ruminiclostridium sp. | reverse complement strand
GAGCATCTCGTCGGAGAGGTTGCGGTAGGCCAGGTGGTTGTACTTCTCGTCGAAGTGGTCCATAGGAGGATACAGGATAGCCATAGCTTCCTCACCCATGTCCTCGATGTAGGTCTCGCTCTCGTAGACCAGGGAGTTGGGGGAGGCATAGCAGATATATTCGGCGTTGGCAATGGCAGCTTCTTCGCTGAGCATGAAGTTGATGAAGATCTCGGCCAGTTCCTGGTTTTCGGCGCAGGTGGGGATACACATGGCGTCGAAGAAGTAGTTGGTCTCGTCGGGATAGTAGAACTGCAGGTCCACATCGTCGGCCTGACCTTCCTGCATGATGAAGTAGTCACCGGCGTAGTAAGCGCCGATGGAAGCCTCGCCGGACTGGAGGGTGTTGAAGATCTCGTCCATGACGTAGGCCTTCACCAGAGGACGCTGCTTCATGAGCTCGTCCAGAGCGCGATCCCACTGAGACTTGTCGGTGGTGTTCACGTCGATGCCCAGCTTGTACATGGCGGTGCCGAAGGCGTCACGGGGGTTGTTGAACTGGACGATGGAGCGGGAGTACTTCTCGTTCCACAGCAGATCCCAGCCGCCGATGTCAGCCTCGTCCACCACGTTGGCGTCGTAGATGACACCGATGACACCGTAGGTGTAGGGGACGGTGTACTGGTTGTCGGGGTCAAAGTACAGACCTCTGTACTGTTCGCCGATGTACTGATAGTTGGGGATGTTCTCGTAGTTCAGGGGCAGCAGCATATCCTCGTTGACGAGGCGGGCGATCATGTAGTCCGAGGGGATGATCACGTCGTAGCTGACGGCGCCGCTCTTGAGCTTGGCGTACATATCCTCATTGGAGGCGAAGGTGGAGTAGTTCACCTTGACCTTCTGGCCGTATTCCTCCTCGTACCAGGCTTCGAAGGCCTTGATGGTATCCAGGGAGTCGTCGGAGCCATCGGAGATGTACTCGCCCCAGTTGTATACGTTCAGTTCCAGGGTGTCGGCGTTGTTGCCTGCGATGGAGACGGCGCCCACCACCACCAGGGCGGCGGCGATGACACCGCCGGCGATGAGTTCCTTGCCCCGGTTGCCCAGGTGATGGCTCTTCCGGTTGTATTTCTTTTCCGCCCGGCGGGCCTTGGCATCGTCATCGTCGTCCATCAGGTTGGTCACCAGCAGCAGGGCCAGAACCACGAAGAAGATGATGGTGGCCAGAGCGTACATCTTGGGGGTGACCGTCTTCTTGGTCATGCTGTAGATGCGGATGGGGAGGGTCTCAAAACCGTTGCCTGCGGTGAAGTAACTGATGACGAAGTCATCCAGGGACAGGGTGAAGGCCATGATCATACCGGAAAGGATACCGGGCAGGATCTCGGGTAGTTCTACCTTGAAGAAAGCTCGCAGAGGAGTACAGCCCAGGTCCATGGCGGCCTCGGGCAGGGCTTTATCCATCTGTCGCAGCTTGGGCAGGACCTGCAGGATGACGTAGGGCAGGCAGAAGGTAATGTGGGCGATGAGCATGGTCCAGAAGTTCAGGCTGGTGCTCAGACCCATGAGACGGCCTGCAAAGACGAACATCAGCATCAGGGAGATACCGGTGATGATGTCCGGGTTGGTCATGGGGATGTTGGTCACCGTGTTATAGGTGTTCTGCAGGGCCTTGTTCCGCAGTTTGTTGATGCCGACAGCGGCGGCCGTACCCATCACGGTGGAGAGAATGGAGGCGGACAGAGCCAGCACCAGGGTGTTCTTCAGGGCCCCCAGCGTGTTGGTGTCGTGGAAAAGCTCCTTATACCAATACAGGGAGAAACCGTCAAAGACAGACAGGCTGTTGCTGCTGTTGAAGGAGAACACCAGCAGGATGATGATGGGGGCAAAGAGGAAGAGGAAAATGAGGCCGGTATAGACCTTTGCCATAGGTTTCATGCTCATTTACCTCCTTCCACGTGACGGTTGGTGAAGAACTGCATGAAGCCCATGCAGACCAGCAGGACCACCATCAGGATAAAGGCCATGGCGGCGGCGAAATGCAGGTTGTTGGCCACATACTGGCTCTCGATGGCGTCACCGATCAGGAAGAACTTGCCGTCGCCCAGCTTCTGGGAGATGTAGAAGGTGCTGACCGAGGGGATCAGGACCATGGTCACGCCGTTGATGACACCGGGGAGGGACAGGGGCCAGATGACCCGACGCAGAACGCCGATGCCGTTGCAGCCCAGGTCACGGGCGGCCTCGATGAGCTTCACATCCATCTTGGCCATGATGGAGTAGAGGGGCAGGACCATGTAGGGCAGATAGTCGTAGACCATGCCGATGACCACGGCTGCTTCGGTGCCGATGATGTGGACACCGGGCAGGTGGAAGAAGGTCAGGAAGTTGTTCAGGATGCCCGTATCCTGGAGGATGGTCATCCAGGCGTAGGTGCGGATGAGGAAGTTCATCCACATGGGGATCATGATGATGGTCATGAACATCTTCTGAGTCTTGGCATCGGCCCGGGCCATGATGTACGCCAAGGGATAGGCCAGCACCAGGCAGATGAGGGTGGAGATCACGGCCAGCTTCAGAGAGCGCCAGAAGATCAGCAGATAGGTGTATACCTCTTTGGAGGAACCGTCCTCCTGAATCACCTGGGAGGTGGCGGTAAAGAACCGCTGAATGTGCTCCAGGGTGAAGTTAAAGTTGTTGTCGGTGAAGGCGTAGTATGCCACGAAGACCAGAGGCACCAGGATGAAGAACATGGCCCACAGGGAGTAGGGACCAAGGGTGGCGTAATAACTGGTCTTGGCGACCCGCCCTTCTTTGCGGGTCTTTTGTTTGGTCATTCGTCCTCATCCTCCTCTTCTACCTCGCTCAGCTCATCCAGCTCGTTGGAGAAGGAGGAGTAGTCGCCGTACAGGTTGGAGTATTCGGACTTCTTCATGATGTGGATGGCGTCGGGCTCCAGCTCGATGCCGATTCTCTCGTCCACGTCCACAAAGTCGGTGGTCTGGATCATCCACTTGAAGCCGTTCACGTCCACGATGATCTCGTAGTGAACGCCCATGAAGGTGACGGAAGTGACCACGCCGGTGAGCTGGCCCTTCTCCACGGGGACGATGTCCACGTCCTCAGGGCGGACCACCACGTCCACGGGCTCGTTCTTCATGAATTCCTTGTCCAGGCAGTGGAAGGTTTGACCGGAGAAGCGGACCTTGTAGTCCTCCAGCATAACGCCGTCCAGAATGTTGGACTCACCGATGAAGTCAGCCACGAAGGCGTTCACGGGTTCGTTGTAAATGTCCACGGGGGTGCCGATCTGGTGGATCTTGCCCTCGGACATGACCACCACGGTGTCAGACATGGACAGGGCTTCCTCCTGGTCGTGGGTGACGAAGATGAAGGTGATACCGGTCTGCTTCTGGATCTTCTTCAGCTCTACCTGCATGTCCTTGCGGAGTTTCAGGTCCAGGGCGCCCAGAGGTTCATCCAGCAGAAGGACCTGGGGGTGGGAGATCAGAGCACGGGCGATGGCCACACGTTGCTGCTGACCACCGGACAGGCGGGTGACGGAACGCTTCTCGAAGCCCTTCAGAGCCACCAGAGAGAGCATCTCGTGGACCTTCTCCTCGATCTCTTCCTTGGGGACTTTCTTCTCCTTCAGGGGGAAGGCCACGTTGTCGAAGACGTTCAGGTGGGGGAAAAGGGCGTATTTCTGGAACACAGTGTTGACGTTTCGCTTGTAGGGGGGTACGTTGTTGATCCGCTCACCCAGGAAAATGATGTCACCGGCATCGGGGGTCTCGAAGCCGCCGATGAGACGCAGCAAGGTGGTCTTGCCGCAGCCGGAGGGGCCCAGCAGGGTGAGAAATTCGTTGCTGTAGATATCCAGATCGATATTATCCAGAACGGGCTGTTCCCCGTCGAAAGACTTGGTGATGTTTTTCAGCTCGATGATTTTTTTCATGGGAGCATCCCTCCAAAAAACAAAAAGTGACTGTAAACCGTCGGCATACAGTCACTTGCAGATTTCACGAAAAGAGGGGAATATCCCCGTGGAAATCAGAGATTATGAGAGTCTATATAGCAAAGAAACTTACTTTTACTACTCTTATTGATCATTTCACAAGTTTGTATGCCCGGAAGCAATGGTTTGGTTTAAGTTACCAACTTATAAAACTTGGGCTTTTAACCCAATCAATAAGGCAACAGAAGTTGCCGCCGCATCATGCGGAACTCGGCATTCGACCCGGCTGTCCGTGTGGCCTTGGAGGCTGAGCGGCGGGGGGAATGCTCAGCGGCGGTCGTGTCTTGCTTTGGAAAGACTCAACATCTTGTTTTCCAATTTAAGATTAAAACAATTTTAGCAGAAATATAGAATCCTGTCAACCGGGCAGGAAAAAAGTCGAGTGGGAAAATCCAGTCTTTAGTCCACTTCCACGCCCGGGAAGAATTCCTCCACGAAAGGCACGTCGGTGACCGTCCACTCCCGGTCCTTCAGACCTTCCAGACAGCCGGCGTCGGTGGTGAAGGGGAAGGAGAGCTTGTAGGAGTACAGGGCCTGGCCGTTGGTCTTGCCCAGACGCTTGTTCTCCCGCTCCCGGCCGTACTTGCCGTCACCCAGCAGGGGATGCCCGGCGGCGGCCATCTGGGCGCGGATCTGATGGGTCCGGCCGGTGATGAGGCGGCACTCCACCAGGGACAGGCCGTTGCGCTTGGCCAGGGTGCGGTAGAGGGTGATGGCGGTTCGACCACCCTCAACAGGCCGGTCATGGACGAAGACCTGCTTCTTGCCCTCGTCCTTCACCAGGAAGTTCTCCAGCTTGCCCTCGGCGGGCTTTGGGGTGCCCAGGACGATGCACAGGTAGGACTTCTCCACCTCCCGGTCCTTGATCTTCTGGTTCATGATCCGCAGGGTCTCGGCGTTCTTGGCGGCGATGACGATGCCGCCGGTGTTCCGGTCGATGCGGTTGCACAGGGCAGGGGCAAAGGAGTTCTCCCAGTAGGGGGACCACTCCTTCTTTTGATAAAGGTAGGCCTGGATGTGGGTGATGAGGGTGTTGACCCGCTCGGTCTCGTCCGGGTGGACCACCATGCCGGGCCGCTTGTCCAGGAGCATCAGGTTCTCATCCTCGTAGACGATGTTCAGCTGGGGCTTGAAGACCGACAGGAAGGCGTTTTCCGGGGTGGGGGTCTCGAAGAACTCGTCGTTGATGTACAGCTGGAGGATATCCCCCTTCTGGAGACGGGTGTCCCGCTTGGCCCCCTTGCCGTTGAGCTTCACCCGCTTGATGCGGATGTACTTCTGGGCCAGAGGGGCGGGGAGGACGGGGAGGGTCTTGCTCAGCCACCGGTCCAGTCTCTGCCCGGCGTCGTTTTGCCCAATGGTGAATTCCCGCATAAAAAACGCAACCTTTCTTTGTCTCTATTTTTCTATCCTGCCACTTGCCATGGAGGGAAAATCGTTGTATACTATATAAAGTGTCTGTCGATATTGACGACATACCACAGGTGCGAAACCGATGGTATCCGTATTATATCACAGAATTCAAAAAAATGAAGAAAGTATTTGACAATTGCCTTCTTTTTTGTTAAAATGCTTTCTGTACCATGTGAGGATTGTGCTATGCGACTGAATCTTAGAGAGATCATCCATGTGCCCGGGGCCGCTGTTCCCTTTGATTTCACCCTTGATCTGACCCAGGAGGAATTCTACGGTGAGCAGCCCATCACCCAGCCTGTCTCCGTGACCGGCCGAGTGAAGAACATCGCAGATGTTCTGGTCCTGGAAGGGCAGGCTAAGTCTGTGCTGGACTACACCTGTGATCGGTGTATGGGCAGATTCAGCCGGGAGAAGACCGTCAAGCTTTCCTATATGCTCGCCGAAGAGATGGAGGGAGAGGAAGACGGAGAGATCGTTCTCCTGGACGATGGCGAGATCGACATCGGTGATTTGGCCTACACAGCCTTCATCCTCGATATGGACACAAAACATTTATGCTCAGAAGACTGCAAGGGGCTTTGTCCCGGCTGTGGTGCCAACCTGAATCAGGAGGACTGCCGGTGCAAAAAGCAGGTCGATCCCAGATGGGCCGCCCTCGAGCAGCTACTTAATAAAAACTGAGTAGTAACCACTAACCAAGTGCCCGAAAGGGTATCACCAAGGAGGTGTCTCGAAATGGCGGTTCCGAAGAGTAAAGTCTCTAAGCAGAGACGTGATAAGCGGCGTGCAAACTGGAAGCTGGCAGCTCCCGCAGTCGCTACCTGCCCCAAGTGCGGTGCATATCGGCTGCCCCACCGGCTGTGCAAGGCCTGCATGACCTATGACGGCAAGGTGTTCGGCCAGGTTCAGGAGAACTAATAGGAAAAAGAAGAGGGGAATGCCCCTCTTTCTTTTTTTATCCAGACCTTTGGGTCTGGATAAAAAAAGAACAGTGAATGGTGAAAAATGAATAGTGAATAGTTATGGTATTTCCTTCGGAAATGATTTGAATTGGTCGCGAAGCGACACCAAATCTATTCACTATGACCTATTCACTCAAAAATTCCCTCCAAAGGAGGAATTCTTATGTCCCTCACTACCATCAAGACCATCACGCCCGACTCGCCCGCCCATCAGGCCGGTGTCCGTCTGGGGGAGACCCTGACGGCCATCAATGGCCACCGGATCGTGGACGTGCTGGATTACAAATACTATTCCTATGACCCGGAGCTGGAGCTCACCCTGAAGGAAGGGGAGAACGAGCGCACTGTGACCCTCGCCAAAGAGATCGGCGAGGATTTGGGCCTCGAGTTTGAGACCTATCTGATGGACCGGGCTCGCTCCTGCGCCAACAAGTGCGTCTTCTGCTTCGTGGATCAGCTGCCCAAGGGGATGCGGGATACCTTATACTTTAAGGATGATGACGCCCGTCTGTCCTTCCTGCTGGGCAACTACATCACCCTCACCAACCTGAGTAAGCGGGAGCTGGAGCGGATCTGCGACCTGCACATCTCTCCCATCAACATCTCCGTCCACGCCACCGACCCGGAGGTCCGCAAGACCCTCCTGGGCAGCAAGCGCGGGGGAGAGATCATGGAGATCATGGAGCGGTTCGCCCAGGCAGGCATCGTGATGAACTGCCAGATCGTGGCCTGCCCCGGTCTCAACGACGGGGAAGTCCTCCAGAAGAGCATGGAGGAACTGGCCGCCCTGTACCCCCAGGTGAAGAGTGTCTCCGTGGTCCCTGTGGGTCTCACCTGCCATCGTGAAGGCCTGTACCCCCTGGAGCCCTACACGCTGGAGACGGCTTCTGCCGTGGTCAAGCAGGTGGAAACTTTTGCGGAGGAATGCCTGGAGAAGTACGACAGCCGTATCTTCTGGTGCTCCGACGAATTCTACATCCAGGGCGGTCTGGATCTGCCCGAGGACGAGTACTATGAGGAGTACACCCAGCTGGACAACGGCGTGGGTATGCTTCGTCTGCTTGCGGTGGAATGCCACGGCGCATCCCTGGGCGCTCCCGAGAATATCCAGGTGGAGCCCTTTTCCATCGCAACCGGTGTGGCTGCCGCCCCTTATCTGCGGGAAATCATTGACACCGCCGCGGCAAAGTGCCATACTAAATTAGATTACCAGGTCTATCCCATCGTGAACCGCTTCTTCGGAGAGACCGTCACTGTGGCTGGTCTTATCACCGGTCAGGACCTGATCGCACAGCTGAAGGGCAAGGACCTGGGCACCCGTGTCCTCATTGCCCAGAACATGCTCCGCCACGGGGAGACCGTCTTCCTGGACGACGTGACCCTGGAGGAGGCAGAGGCCCAGCTGGGGGTCCCCATCATCCCCGTTCCCCAGGACGGCTTCGACCTCTTTGAAGCAGTTTTCGGCTGTTGAAACATAGCGTTTCCTTTCAAAAGAATTTATATATAAGGAGGTTACCTCATTATGTCCAAACCTCTCGTCGCCATCGTGGGCCGCCCCAATGTGGGTAAGTCCATGCTGTTCAACAAGCTGGTGGGCCGCCGTATCTCCATCGTGGAGGATACCCCCGGCGTCACCCGTGACCGCCTCTACGCTGAGTGCGAATGGTGCGGCCGCACCTTCGATATCGTGGACACCGGCGGTATCGAACCCGGCACCACCACCGAGATCCTGGCCTTCATGCGCAAGCAGGCCGAGATCGCCATCTCCCACGCCAACGTCATCGTCTTTGTCTGTGACATCAAGACCGGCCTCACCGCCGCCGACCAGGACGTGGCCAACATGCTCCTGCGGGCCAGAAAGCCCGTCATCCTGGCTGTCAACAAGATGGATCAGGTGGGCATGACCAACCCCGACATCTACGAGTTCTACAACCTGGGCCTGGGCGACCCCATCGCCGTCTCTGCTGTCCACGGCCACGGCACCGGCGACCTGCTGGACGCCTGCCTGGAGCACTTCCCCGAGGAGGAGGAAGAGGAAGAGGAGCCCGACGTGGTGAAGGTTGCCGTCATCGGCAAGCCCAACGTGGGCAAGTCCTCCCTGATTAACCGCATCCTGGGCGAAGAGCGTGTCATCGTCTCCAACATGGCCGGCACCACCCGCGACGCGGTGGACAGCTATTTCGAGAACGAAGAGGGCAAGTTCGTCTTCATCGACACCGCCGGTATGCGCAAGAAGTCCAAGGTTCACGACGACATTGAAAAGTTCTCTGTCCTCCGTGCCGCCATGGCCATCGAGCGCGCCGACGTCTGCCTCATCATGATCGACGCCAATGAGGGCGTCACCGAGCAGGACACCAAGGTGGCCGGTATGGCCCACGATGCCGGCAAGGCCTGCATCATCGTGGTGAACAAGTGGGACGCCATCGAGAAGGACGACAAGACCATGGACAAGATGCGGGCTCAGATCCGCAACGACCTGGCCTACATGACCTACGCTCCCATCGTCTTCATCTCCGCCATGACCGGCCAGCGTGTGCCCCGCCTGTTCCAGCTCATCAAGTATGTGGACGAGCAGGCCTCCACCCGCATCACCACCGGCATGCTCAACTCCCTGCTGGCCGATGCCACCGCTCGTGTCCAGCCTCCCTCTGACAAGGGCCGCCGCCTGAAGATCTTCTACATGACCCAGGCCAGCACCCGTCCTCCCCACTTCGTCTGCTTCTGCAACGAAGCCCAGCTCTTCCACTTCTCCTATCAGAGATATATCGAGAACCAGATCCGCAACACCTTCGGTCTGGAGGGTACCCCCATCCGCCTGACGGTTCGTCAGAGAGGAGACAAGGAGGACTGATCCATGACGGAGTTTTTCTTCCGCGTTGCCGTGCTCACCGTGGCGGCCTATTTCCTGGGCTGCTTCAACGGCGCGGTCATTGTCTCCAAGTATATCCTGCGGGATGATGTCCGCAACCACGGCAGCGGTAACGCAGGCCTCACCAACTTCTACCGGACCTTCGGCGGTTCCCTCACCGCTGTGGTCATCCTCACTGATGTCCTCAAGGCGGTGGTGGCCGTCTGGGCGGGTGTCTTCCTCCTGGGCGGTTTTGCTCCCGGCTTCTGGGGAGATGACCTGGTGGTTTATGGCAAGTACTGGGGCGGTCTCTGGTGTATGCTGGGCCACATGTTCCCCTGTATGTTCCAGTTCCGTGGCGGCAAGGGCATCCTGTCCGGCGGCGCCATCGCCATCATGATCGACTGGCGTGTGGCCCTGGTGGTCTGGGGCGGTTTCCTGATCCTGGCTGTGGCCACCAAGTATGTCTCCCTGGGTTCCTGCTGGGCCGGTGCATCCTTCCCCTTTGCCACCTGGTTCGTCTTCCATGACCCCATCCTGCTGGTCCTGGCTGTCATCATGGGTGGCCTGATCCTGTGGAAGCACCGGGAGAACATCAAGCGCCTGCTGGCAGGCAATGAGAGTAAATTTTCCCTCCGTAAGAAGAAAGGAGTGGACAAAGCATGAAAGTAGCTGTTCTTGGCTCCGGCGGCTGGGGCACGGCCCTGGCTATGGTCTTGGCAGACAACGGCCATCAGGTCACCCTCTGGTCCTTCTTTGAGGAGGAGTCCAGAACCCTGAAGGAGACCCTCACCAACCCCCTGCTCCCCGAGGTAAAGCTTCCTGCTTCTATCGAGTACACCTCCGACCTGTCCTGCGTGGCCGGTCAGGAAGTGGTGGTTATGGCTACCCCCTCCTTTGGTGTGCGAGGCACGGCAGGGCAGATCAAAGAGTATCTCACCCCGGACATGACCATCGTGTCCGTGTCCAAGGGTATTGAAAAGGGAACCTCCCTGCGGCTGACCCAGGTCATCCAGGAGGCCACGGGTAATATCTGCCCCGTGGTAGCCCTGTCGGGTCCTTCCCATGCGGAGGAAGTGGCCCGAGGCGTCCCCACCGGCGTGGTCTCCGCCTGTCATGACCGGGCGGCTGCGGAGAAGATCCAGGATCTCTTCCTGAACGAGCGGTTCCGGGTCTACAGCTCTTCCGACATCGTGGGCGTGGAGCTGGGCGCTGCCCTGAAGAACGTCATGGCCCTGTGTTCCGGTGTCATTACCGGTATGGGATATGGAGACAACACCAAGGCCATGCTCATGACCCGTGGTCTCACCGAGGTGGCCCGTCTTTGCGTGGCTTTGGGAGGGCGAAAGGACACCATGGCAGGTCTGGCCGGTATGGGAGACCTGATCGTCACTTGTACCTCTCTGAACTCCCGTAACTACCGGGCCGGTATCCTCATCGGCCAGGGAACCCCTGTCCAGGAGGCCATCGAATCCATCGGGGCCGTGGTGGAGGGCTACTACGCGGTGGACTCCGCCTGCGAGCTGGCAGCAGCCGTGGGGGTGGAGATGCCCATCGCCCAGGCGGCTTATCAGGTCCTCTACCAGGGAAGACCCCCACAGGAAGTGGTCGTGGAGCTCATGCACCGCAAGAAGAGCCATGAGGTGGAGGAAGGCTGGATTTGAGTCCGGCCCAAGAAATCTGCAAAAAAATCTTGTTTTTTTAGAAATAGGACTTGCATTTTTTTAAATTCTCTGCTATCATACTAACCGATGCTTTTTAGATATCAACACACCGATTTTCGGTGTGATCATAAACCAGCGAGGAGGTAAAAGCGAATGGCTAAATGTGATTTTTGTAACAAGGGCGTTGTGTTCGGCATTCAGGTTTCCCACTCTCACCGCCGCTCCAACCGTCCCTGGAAGCCCAATGTCAAGCGTGTGAAGGCAATTGTCAACGGCTCCCCCAAGCACGTCTATGTGTGCACTCATTGCCTCCGTTCTGGCAAAGTCACCCGCGCTGTCTAATTGACAATCACGGAATCAAAAGAGCACTGGTCTGACCAGTGCTCTTTTTCTATGTATAAAAAGCCTCCCTCTCCGAGGGAGGCTTTTGTCTGTACAAACAAGACAAAGCCGACGGAATCATCCGTCGGCTTTTCACGTTAATAGATACTCAGATACATTCTCTGGCTCAGCTTTTCCAACACCTTGATGCCGGCCAGGCTGTTGCCCTTCTCGTCCAGGCCGGGGGAGAAGAGGCCGATGCCCATGCGGGTGGGGGCGATGGCCATGATGCCGCCGCCCACGCCACTCTTGGCGGGCAGACCCACCTTGATGGCGAAATCGCCAGAGCCGTCATACATGCCGCAGGTGGCCAGAATGGCGTTGACATAGGTGCCATACTTGCTGGGGAAGACCCGCTCGTTGGTCAGGGCTACCTTGCCCCGGTTGGCCAGGGCGTAGCCGATGAAAGCCAGGTCCTCGCTAGTGACCCGGATGGAGCAGGCCCGGAAGTAGCAGTCCAGGACAGCGTCGATGTCCTCTTCGTCAATCATGTTGTAGGCCTTCAGCAGGAAGCCCAGAGCCCGGTTCTTGTTGCCGGTGCGTTTTTCGGACTCATAGACCGCCTCGTCCACATCGATCTCCTGGTTGCAGGCCAGGGTGCGGGTGAGGTCCAGGACCCGCTGGAACTTTTCCTCATAGGTGTCCCCGTGGATGAGGGTGCACATGGCAATGGCGCCCATATTCACCATGGGGTTGATGTTTTCGCTCAGCAGGGACTGGTCGGTCATGTTGATGGCGTCGAAGGGCTTGCCTGTGGCCTCCACGCCCACCCGGCTGCGGACGGTCTCGATGCCGTTGTCCATGAGAGCCTGGAGCAGGAGGATGGGCTTGACGATACTCTGGATGGTGAATTTCTTTCGGGAGTCACCGGCCGAGTAACGCTTTCCGTCGCTGCGCACCACATACACACCCAGGTCATCTAGATTGCCCTTGGTGAGTTCGGGGATATAGTCAGCCAGTTTGCCCATTTTGGTGTAGGGCCGGCATTCTTCCAACAGTTCTTCCAGCAGCTCTTCCATGAAAAGCCCTCCTTTCTGCCCGGTTGGCAGAGTCATTGAAACCATGATATGCCCGGAGAAGGTGTCTTGTCAAGGAAATTTGTCGCTATTCATCGGAGAATTCATGTATGAATCAGAGAGCCCAATGCCTCCACGGCATTTGCCTATCTTGCCAAAGGATATCACTTTGTGATATAATACCTTAATACCCGAGAAAGTACCCTTTTTTACCAGAGACGCCCAATGAGAAGAGGAGGAATCCCCATGGCAGTATCCCAAGCATCCATGAAGCTCATTAAGATCGTGGAGCGTTTTGAACTGGAAGTTCTGAACGCCGGCAAGAACTACGAGCGGTGCCTCATCCGGGAGGATGACATCAACCGTCCCGCGTTGCAGATCCTGGGCTTTTTCGATTATTTCAACCCCAACCGTATCCAGGTCCTGGGCAAGGTGGAGTGGACCTACCTGAGTTCTCAGCCCCCGGAAGAGCGCCGGAAGTGCTTTGACGAGTTCTTCCAGAAGCCCATCCCCGCCCTCATCCTGACCCGTGGTCTGGAACCCTATCCGGAACTTATGGAGATGGCCGTAAAGTACAA
This sequence comes from Ruminiclostridium sp., assembly GCA_017547425.1. Taxonomy (GTDB): domain Bacteria; phylum Bacillota; class Clostridia; order Oscillospirales; family Oscillospiraceae; genus Evtepia. The sequence continues at coordinate 7,892 of JAFYPT010000067.1, read as the reverse complement.
GCGGACCATTCTGCGCAGTAAGGAAGCCACATCCATCTTCATCCCCCTCATCACCAACCATCTGAAGGCGACCCTGTCTCCCAAGACCACCCGCCACGGTGTTCTGATGGATATTTCCGGTGAGGGTGTCCTCATCATGGGCGAGTCCGGCGTTGGTAAGAGTGAGACCGCTGTGGAGCTCATCAAGCGTGGTCACCGTCTGGTGGCAGACGACGCCGTTGAGATCCGTCACATCGGCCCCATGCTGGTGGGTTCTGCCCCCGAACTGATCCGCCACTACATCGAGCTGCGCGGCATTGGTATCGTGGACGTGCGACAGCTCTTTGGTATGTCCGCCATCAAGGAGGACAAGGAAGTGGACCTGGTGGTCAAGCTGGAGCCCTGGAATGAGAACACCTTCTACGACCGCCTGGGTACCAATGAGGAGTTTACCACCATTCTGGACATGAAAGTGCCCGTCATCACCATTCCTGTCAAGCCCGGTCGTAACCTGGCTGTCATCGTGGAGGTGGCCGCCATGAACAACCGTCAGAAGCGTATGGGCTTCAACGCCGCCAAGGAGTTTGCCCGCCAGCTGGACGAGCACTTTGAAGAAATGATGATGCAGTCTCAGATGGAGACCGCAGAGGACTACGACGAGTACGAAGACCTGAGCTACGAAGAGGATTGATCCCTTTGTACATTTTATGGAAAGGAAGTCTGTAACCGTGAAACTGAAAAAGATCCTTGCCCTGACCCTCTCCCTGGTTATGACCTGTTCCCTGTGTCTGACTGCCTGCGGCAGCAGCCAGGAGGAGCCGTCTGCCTCTTCTGAGACCCCCGTCAACGTGAACTACGGCATCTCCAACGCATGGGACTCCCTGATGCCCTACTATAGTGTGTCCGGCAGCAACTATTCCCGCATCATCTACGACAAGATCTATGACCGTCTGGCCTACGTTCAGGCAGATGGCACTTGTCTGCCCCGTGGCGCAGACAGCTGGGAGAGCGCAGACGACGGCTATGCCATTCTGTTCGAACTGAACAAGGATGCCGCCTTCCACGACGGCACTCCCGTTACCGCCCAGCACTGGGTGGATACCCTGGCTCTGGTCACCGACCCCGTCTGCGAGGTTTACGGCCGTGCCTTCCTGTCCGGCCTGGTTGGCACCGATGACACCGGCGCCGCTGTGGCAGGGGAGAAGCTGGGCGCTGAAGTGGTGGACGAATACACCCTGAAGCTCACCTTCAAGACTCCCGTGATCCCCAACGAATTCCTGGTGGACTACAACCGTGAGATCTACGTTCTTCCCACCCACCTGCTGGCCGAGATCCCTGCGGCTGAACTGATGAGCAACGAGTTCTGGCTGGCTCCCATCGGCTCCGGCCCCTGCAAGTTCGTTTCCGAACTGGCCGGCTCCAACCTGGTTCTGGAAGCCAACGAGAACTACCAGCTGGGTGCCCCCGGCTTTGACACCCTGACCATCACCGTGATGGACAAGGCTAACCTTCTGACTGCTCTCATCGCTGGCGATCTGGATTACTACGCCTTCGGCGGCAGCGTTTCTGAGGAGAATCGTCCCATCGCCGAGGAGGCTGGGTTCACCGTCCTGGAGGGCACCGTCCCTGCCACCTTCTACGAGCTGATGCTCAACAATGAGAGCATTTCCGACGCCAAGACCCGCCAGGCCATTAACCTGGCCCTGGACAAGGAACTCCTCTGCCTCCAGAGTGCAGGCTCCATGGGCTTTGTGACCGATACTTCCATCCTGCCCGGCACCGCTTATTCCGGTCCTGAGGCGGAGAACGTGTATGATGTCGAGGCAGCTAAGGCCCTGTTGGCAGAGAGCAATTACGCAGGGGAGACCCTGACCATGGCCTGCACCAGCGCCCGCGCCAGCCTGGCAGCCCTCATCCAGCAGAACCTGAATGAGGCAGGTCTGAACGTGCAGATCGAGACGGTGGACTCCTCCACCATGTTTGCCGGTATGTACGACGGCACCTACGACATGGCTGTGGCCAGCCACACCCCCACCACTCTTCCCCTGTGGTTCACCGCCAGCCGCTTCACCGAGGACAACAACCTCTTCCGTGTGGCTGACCTGAGCTACTACACTCAGATCCTGGACATGATCCAGATGGAAACCGTGGAGGAAGCCCGTGTGGCTCTGGTGGACGAGTTTGAGGCCTATCTGGCTCAGGAAGTCCCCTTCGTGCCCCTGTGGTTCTACTATTCCCTCCATGTCCAGTCCAACACCGTCACCGGTATTGACTATCCTTCTTCCTCCTACTGCAACGAAAACGTTTGGCAATGGGTGAAGGAAGGCTGATTTGATTGCCTCGTAGAGTTCCGGATGGAACATCCGGAATAGAATATAATGGTCTTTTCCCCGGACATGTGCCGGGGAAAAGACACTGCTCAGCTTGCAAACGTGCGGGCCTTTGGCCCGTGCGCTGCAGCAAGCTGCGGACACACTTCCTGGAGCCCAGCGAAGCGGGTCCAGGAAGTCTAAATTTACCTCTGTAGGACCCCAAAGAGGGTCCGTGCCATAAGGCCGGAAGTGTAGGAGGATCCTGCTTTGAAACACTATATTGTCAAACGAATCCTGGGTGTCATCCCCGTCTTTTTTGGGATCACCCTGATCGTATTTTTCATGATGAACATGGCCCCTGCCACCATTGCAGATGCGGTAGGGGAGGGAGATGCCTCCAGCGCAGCCATGCGGGCCGCACTGGAGGCCAACCTGGGTTTGGATCAACCCATCCTGGTGCGTTACTTCCTTTGGCTGAAGGAGGTCATCACCGGTGATCTGGGTCTATCCTATCGCACCGGCCAGCCCGTCCTGCGGATGATTGGCCAGCGGGTGGCTCCCTCTCTGATCCTCACCGGCACTGGCGTGGTATGGGCTATTTTGATTGCCCTGCCCCTGGGCGTGCTGGCGGCCTGGAAGCCCAAGTCCGGATGGAGCAAGCTGGCCTCCGGCCTGACTCTGTTCAGTTTCAGCGCCCCCAGCTTCTTCCTCTGCCTCATTGCCATCTTCGTTTTCTCCGTGAAGCTGAGCTGGTTCCCGGCGGCCAACATGTACTCTGCCGGTTCAGGAGGCGACCTGTCCGACCTGATCCGCCACCTGGTCCTGCCGGCTTCTGTGGTCTGCCTGGGCAGCCTGGGTAATCTGGTCCGCCAGACCACCAGCGCGGTTAGCGAGGTCCTGGGAGAGGACTACATCCGCACCGCCCGGGCCAAGGGTCTGGGGGAGTGGGCCGTCCTGTGGAAGCATGCCTTCCGCACCGCTCTCATCCCCGTCCTCACCACCATTCTGAACCACATCCCCCACATCATCGGCGGCTCCATGGTGGTGGAGCGGATCTTCGGCTGGCCGGGTATGGGCAGCCTGCTGTTCACCGCCGTGAATGGCCGGGACTACACCGTCATCATGGGCACCACAGCGGTGGTGGCATTCGCCGTTCTGGTCACCAGTATCCTGATGGACATTGTCTACCGCCTGGCAGACCCCGGCATGGGATGGGGAGGTGACCGCTCATGAAAAAGCGTTCTTCTCCCGTTGTGCAGCGGTTCCTGGCGGATAAGCTGGCCACCGCCTGTCTGATTTTCCTGGGGGTGGAGATCCTCCTCCTGCTGATCTTGCCCCTGTTCCTGGGTCAGGACCCCAACCTGACCGACAAGACCGCCGGTTTCTGGGCCCCGCCCAGTTCTGCCCATCTTCTGGGCACCGATGACGTAGGCCGTGACATCCTGGCTCGTCTTCTCTATGGCGGCCAGATCTCTCTCCTGGTGGGCTATCTGTCTGCCATCCTGGGTACCCTCCTGGGTGTCCCTCTGGGCCTTCTGGCGGGTTACAAGGGAGGGAAATGGGAATACTGGATCATGCGTGCCTGTGACACCTTCCAGTCCTTCCCCAGCCTGATTTTGGTCCTGTGCCTGGTGTCCCTGCTGGGCCCCTCGGTGTGGAATATCATCCTGGTCCAGGGCGTTCTGGGGTGGTCCTCCGTGGCCCGTCTGGTCTACGGCAGCACCCTTTCCGTGAAGAAGAAGGAGTATGTGGAGGCATCCCGTGCCCTGGGCGCCACGGACAAGGCCATTCTGTTCCGAACCATTCTCCCCAACGTTATTGCTCCGGTGTGGGCGGCCTTTCCCATGAAGGTGGGCCGGGCCATCCTGTCGGAGTCCAGCCTGAGCTTCCTGGGTGTGGGTCTGCGTACCCCCCAGGCCTCCTGGGGCAACCTCATGCAGAATGCTCTGGAGCTCATCACCCTGACCACTCGGCCCTGGGCCTGGATTCCTCCTGGCCTGTGCATCGTGATCACCGTCCTGGCCCTCCTGCTGGTGGGCGAGGGACTGCGAAAGGCCCTGAACCCCCGAGGCAATCTCTAAAAGGTGCTTGCAATTTTCACAGAATTTGTTAGAATAGGGATGACACAACAACTTCCATAAAGTACCATTTTTGTTGACATAGATCCCTAAGGAGGAATCGATATGCGCAAGACCAAAATCATCTGCACCATGGGCCCCGCCACCGATGCCCCCGAAGTTCTGGAGGCCCTCATCCAGAACGGCATGAACGTGGCACGTTTCAATTTTTCTCACGGCAGCCATGAGGAGCACAAAGTCCGCCTGGAAAACCTGAAGGCTGCCCGGGAAAAGCTGGGCATCCCCGTGGGTGCGCTGCTGGACACCAGGGGCCCTGAGATCCGCCTGAAGCAGTTTGAAAAGGGCAAGGAAGTCTTGGAGACTGGGCAGACCTTCACCCTCACCACCCGGGATGTCATGGGCACCCAGGAGATCTGCGCCATCAGCTATCGCAATCTCCCTCAGGATGTGAAGGTGGGCACCACCATCATGCTGGACGACGGTCTTATCCGCATGACCGCCCTGGAGGTCACCGACACCGACATCGTCTGCCGTGTGGAAAACGGCGGGCCCATCAAGGACAAGAAGGGCGTCAACGTGCCTGGTGTCCACCTGTCCATGCCTTACATGAGTGCCCAGGACCGGGCCGACATCCTCTTCGGCATCCAGGAGGGCTTTGACTTTGTGGCCGCTTCCTTCTGCCGCAATGCACAGGATGTGGAAGAGATCCGCCGCCTGCTGGACGATCATCAGTCTGACATGCGCATCATCGCCAAGCTGGAGAATCAGGAAGGCGTAGACAATGTGGACGAGATCCTGGCTGTGGCCGACGGCATCATGGTGGCCCGCGGCGACATGGGCGTGGAGATCGATTTTACCGAGATCCCTGTCATTCAGAAGAACCTCATCAACCGCACTCTGTCCATGGGTAAGCACGTCATCACTGCCACCCAGATGCTGGACAGCATGATGTCCAATCCCCGTCCCACCCGTGCCGAGATCACGGACGTGGCCAACGCGGTTTACGACGGCACCTCCGCCATCATGCTCTCCGGCGAGACCGCCGCAGGCAAGTACCCGGTGGAGGCAGTCAAGACCATGGCGGCCATTGCCAAGCGGACCGAGTCCGACATCAACTATTTTGGCCGTTCCCAGGAGGTCATTTCCTCCATCCGTCTGGGTATCGGCGGCGCTACCGCTCATGCGGCCTGCACCACCGCCCAGGACCTGAATCCGTCTGCCATCATCACCATGTCCACCTCCGGTGTCACCCCTCGTCTGGTGAGCCGATTCCGTCCCGACTGTCCCATCATCGCCTGTGTTCTGGACGAGAAGGTCCAGCGGCAGCTGGCTCTGACCTGGGGTGTGACCCCCATCATCATGGACTATGAGGACTCTACCGAAAAGATGATGGACAACGCTGTGGCCAAGGCCATGGAGGCCGGGTACATCAAGCAGGACGACCTGGTGGTTATCACCGCGGGTGTTCCCGCCGGTCTGGCTGGCAGCACCAACATGATGAAGGTCCATCAGGTGGGCAGCACCATCCTCACCGGTGTAGGCGTCAGCGACCATGCGGCGAAGGGACCTGTCTGTGTCTGTCGAACCGTCGCCGACATGAAGGCCAAGTTCCGCCCCGGTATGATCCTGGTGGTTCCCCACACCAACAACGACATGATGCCCTACCTCCGCCAGGCCGCCGGTATCGTGGCTGAGGAGAACGGCCTGGGCAGCCACGCCGCCGTGGTGGGTCTGAGCCTGGAAAAGCCCGTCATCGTGGGCGCGCAGTCTGCTACCCGTGTCCTGCAGGACGGCATGAAGATCGCCCTGGATTGTACCCAGGGTGTGGTAAAAAAGCTGGTTGAATAAGAAAACAGCTCCGGCACCATTTGGTGCCGGAGCTTTTGCTCACTTATAGTACATGGATATGGTTTCCAGAGGAATGACTTCGCCCTCCCGAACCTCACCCAGACAGGCTTCGTATTCTCCGGAAACATCCTCCAGAACCAGCGTGGGGTCCGGTCCGCCGATTCGGAAGGTGATGGCCCAGTGGGGGCAGGGGGGACCATCATCGAAGGAGAAGGGGAGGATCTCGATGCCCACCTCTGCCAAATGCTGAGAGGCGGCGTCCAAAGAACGGGCTTTCTTCCGGATCCATTCCGGTGGCTCGGTCTCGTCGGCACTCTTGGCCATGTCGCTGCGCACATAGCACAGCCAAACATCCCGCTGGGGGAAGCAGGCGGTTCGAATAGGATAGGCCACTCCGAGACCGTTGTTCACCGGGTAGCGGTGATGCTCCGGAAATGGGAGACGGATATCCTGTGCGGCGCCCAGGGATTCGTCCAGTTCTCCCAACTGCTTCCGCACGGTGAGCATATAGCCGATGAGGCACTGGTCCCGGTAGGGAAGACGATGGTAGCGGGCATACCACTGCTTCCAGGCGAAGGGATCGATGCCCAATCGGCAGTATAACTCCCATTCCCGGTCAAAGAATTCGTCCAGCATATCTCATCCCTCCTTTTATTCTATCTTACCATAGGACAGTGGAAAAGAAAAGGTATAGGGAACTCTTGACTTTCCTTTCCGAAAAGCATATAATACTATCCGTTAAAATGGCAACGACGGGAACCTTGCCGGACTCCTACCGCACAGAGAGGGCGCTTCACTGGCTGAAAGAGCGCCTGCCCCACGGACCGGACCAAGCACCATCCCCGAGCCGCCCACCGAAGGAATCAAGTAGGCTGGGCCGGGCGCCGCCCGTTACAGCGGAAACGAAGCGGCACAGGTGTACCCTGTGCAAGCAGGGTGGAACCGCGAGATGAGTATACATCCCGCCCCTGACATCACATCAGGGGCGGGATTTTTGTATTTTTACGCCCCACTAAAACAGGAGGATAAGAATTATGTCTGAGGCAAATCTGTACACCTTTGAAAACCCCGAATACCGCCAGACCTACTGGCACACCTGTTCTCACATTCTGGCCCAGGCCATGAAGCGCCTGCACCCCGAAGTGAAGCTGGCCATCGGCCCTTCCATCGAGAACGGTTTCTACTACGACTTTGAGTCCCCCGCTCCCTTCAGCCCCGAGCAGATGGAGGAGCTGGAAGCCGAGATGCGCAAGATCACCAAGGAGAAGCTGAAGCTGGAACGCTTCGAGCTGCCCCGTGAGGAAGCCGTCAAGTACATGGAAGAGCTGGGCGAGCCCTACAAGGTGGAGTTGATCAACGACCTGCCCGAGGACGCTGTCATCTCCTTCTACCGCCAGGGTGAGTTCGTGGACCTGTGCGCAGGCCCCCACGTGGACTCCACCGGCCGCATCAAGGGCAACGCCATCAAGCTGACCGCCTGCAACGCCGCTTACTGGCGCGGCGACTCCAGCCGTCAGACCCTGCAGCGTATCTACGGCATCGCCTTCCCCAAGAAGGACGAGCTGGACGAGTACATCAAGCAGCGTGAAGAGGCCCTGAAGCGTGACCACAACAAGCTGGGCCGTGAGCTGGAGTACTTCACCACCGTGGACGTCATCGGCCAGGGCCTGCCCAT
>JAFYPT010000066.1 GCA_017547425.1 Ruminiclostridium sp. | reverse complement strand
TCGCAGAAAATGAGTACAGGAACCGGCAACTGTATAAGAAGCAGAAAAGGACGGCTTTTGCCGTCCTTTTTGTTATTTACCTAAGAATTCGCCGATCTTTTTCGCGATCAGGCATTCGTTTTTGTGGGGGCAGTTTTCGTAATTGCAGTCCACTTCGTCGATCCGGCCGTCCACGGTGACGAGAGCCACCATGCGGCTGCAGTCGATGCAGCGGCAGTAGCCGGAGAAAAAGTCTTCCCGTTCCATCTTACTCCTCCACCACGCAGAAGCCCATGGGGGCGATGGTCACACAGTCGGGGGCGATGGTCTGGAGGTTATGGCCGAAGATGACGGTGCCCGGATCGATGTCCCAGGGATCGGTGCTTCGGTTGATGTAGACGATCAGATTCCGGCCCTCCCAGGAGCGGATGAAGCCAACCCGCTGATCCTCGGCCTGGAAGAAACGGATGTCGCCCAGACGCAGGGCGGGGTTGTTGCGGCGCAGCTGGCCCATGCGGCGGAAATGGTTCAGCAGGTGCTGATCCCCACGGCCCCAGGGATAGGTGCGGCGGTTGAAGGGATCGCGGTAGCCCTCCATGCCGGCTTCGTCACCGTAGTAGATGCTGGGGCTGCCGGGGAGGGTGTACTGGATGAAGGAGGCCATCAGCAGGCGGTCGTAGGCCTGGTACTGGCGCTGGCGGGACAGGGTGCGCTTTGCCTGCTCCTCCCGGGGACCGTCGAAGTCATCGACCAGGGCGGTGAGGATCCGGGGGGTGTCGTGGGTGCCCAGCAGGTTCATGTTGCACTGGATGACCTGGGGCGGATAGTTTTCCATGATGGACATGACCGTCTCCTGCAGACCGCGGCCGGAGTCACGCTCGCGCATGAAGTCGATGATGGCGGTGCGGAAGGGGTAGTTCATGATGGAGTCCCGCTCGCCGGCGACGAAATAGCGGCGACGCTTGCCGTAGGCTTCCTTCTGGGAGGCGTCCTCCCAGACCTCGCCGATGAGCAGGGCGTCGGGCTTGATGGCGCGGATGCGGTCCTTGAGCATCTTGATGAACTCGTCGGGCAGCTCGTCGGCCACGTCCAGACGGAAGCCGTCGGCGCCCAGGCGAAGCCAGTGGGCCACCACGGAATCGGTGTCCCGGATGATGTAGTCCAGGAAGTCGGGGTGCATCTTGTTGACGGTGGGCAGGGTCTCGAAATTCCACCAGCACTTGTACTGGTCGGGCCAGGGATAGAAATCGTACCAGCTAAAGTAGGGGGATTCGGGGGAATTATAGGCGCCCACATCGTCAAAGGTACCGTTTTTGTTGAAATAGCGGCTGTCGGAGCCGGTGTGGGAGTAGACGCCGTCCAGGATGACCCGGATGCCGCGGATATGGGCGGCGGCGCAGAGGGCCTGGAAATCGGCCTCGGTGCCCAGCATGGGGTCCGGCTTCTTGTAATCACCGGTGTCGTAGCGATGGGAGGAGAAGCTCAGGGAAATGGGGTTGAGGTAGAGAATGGTGGTGCCCAGGGAGGCAATGTAGTCCATCTTCTCGGTGATACCCTTGAAGTTGCCGCCGTAGAAATCGTTGTTCAGGACGATGCCATCGGGGGTGGGCTGCCAGTGGACTTCCTCGTACCAGTTTTCGTGGATGACGTAGGGTTCCAGCTTGCCGGTGAGGTCGGGCTTGCCTACCTTATGGAAACGGTCGGGGAAGACCTGATAGATCAGGCCGCCACGGGCCCAGTCGGGCACGGTGAAGTCGGTGGGGGTGCAGGTGATCTGCCACATGTCGCCGGACTCCATGTTGGTGCCGTTACCTTCCTTGAAGAGGCGGAAGCCATCGTGGCGCTTATGGATGAAGAAATAATAGAAGTAGAGGCCCGGCTCTGCGATGGTAAACCGGCCCTGATAAGTTTCGTAGGGGCCCTTTTTCATTTTGTAGGTCAGGGGCACATTGAAGGCGTGGTCGCCGTTTTCGTAGGTGACGATGCACTCGACGCCGGTTGCGGCCACGGTGGAGGGGACCTGGATGTTGATGGTGCAGACGTCCTCGGGGGTCACCGTGCCAAAGGGGGTCTTGTACTGGGGCTGCTTGCTGTCGTATAAAATCCGCATGTAAGTAAGCTCCTTAGTTTTCAGTCTCCCAGCCATTATAACCTAGTTTTACTGAAAATGGAAGTGCGTTGTTGGTGGTTGCGGCCACTAAAAATATAGTGTCATTGCGAGGAGGCCCCTAAGGGCCGACGTGGCAATCCCCTACGGCGGGGCACAGTAGTTTCTACCACTGTTTGTCCCGGAAACTTGAAGGGGATTGCCACGTCGCTTCGCTCCTCGCAATGACATGTTCTTTTTGACGTTGGATGAAAAACGGCCACCCCGGAGGGTGGCCGTTTGAAATTGTGGTAAAACGATTACCAGGAGATCATTTCCTTGAACAGCTCCATGTAACGGCCAGCGGGGACATCCCAGCTGAAGTCCTGGCTCATGTCGGTCTCGACCAGAGCATCGAAGCCTTCGCGGTTGTTGTTGTACAGTGCCAGAGCGCGCTTGACGGAGTTCAGGAAATCGTCAGCGTTGTAGCTCTGGAAGGTGAAGCCCAGACCACCCTTGCCGTTTTCGTCACAGCCGGGAACGGTGTCCTTCAGACCGCCGGTGGCATGGACAACGGGAACGGTGCCATAGCGCATAGCGTTCATCTGAGACAGGCCGCAGGGCTCGGACTTGGAGGGCATCAGGTAGATGTCGCCGCCAGCGTAGATGCGGGCAGCCAGGCCCAGGTTGAAGGTGATCTTAGCAGCGCACTGCTCGGGGTACTCAGCAGCCAGATCCTTGAAGAAGGTCTCGTACTGAGCCTCGCCGGTGCCCAGGATCAGCAGCTGGCACTTCTCTTCCCACAGCAGACGGCGGGCGATGTAGCACAGCAGATCCAGGCCCTTGTGGCCGGCCAGACGGGTGACCATGACCATCAGGGGGACATCGGGCTCGACGGGCAGGCCGACCTCTTCCTGCAGGGCAGCCTTACAAGCGGCCTTGCCGACCTTGAAGGTGTCCTTGTTGAAGTGAGCGGGCAGAGCTGCGTCGGTCTCGGGGTTGAAGGTGTTGGTGTCAATGCCGTTGGTGATGCCGGTGAGCTTCCAAGCTGCGTTGGCCAGGATGCCGTCCAGACCGTGAGCGTAGTAGGGGTACATCAGCTCACGAGCATAGGTCTCGGAAACGGTGGTGACCAGGTCAGCGGTCTCAATGGCGCCCTTCATGAC
>JAFYPT010000065.1 GCA_017547425.1 Ruminiclostridium sp. | reverse complement strand
GTGCGGCAGTGTTTAACCTGGGATCTTCTGCTGTGGACGGGGTATATGTTCTGCCGGGAAAAAAGCTGATCCTCCGCAGTAAGCCCCTGGGTGGTCATCAGATCGACAGGGGGATCCTTCGGAAGGCAGCAAGGGACAACGGCCTGCAGCTGACATCTCTGTCTGTGTATCGGGAGGCGTACCTTCTGTCCCAGGTTCGGGCCTTGAAAGAAGCGTATTACAGGACCGGTGAGCCGACAGAAGGGATACTGTATTTAACGCCGGAGAAAACCCGGGAATACTGCCGGGTTCGTCTGACCCGGGAGTGGATGCAGGAGGTCCTGACAGCGGAGCCTGTGCCCTGCAGCGACGGACAGAACTCCTGGTGTACCGAGCTGAAGGCCTTTTTCGAGGAGATGTATGCGGCTATCGGCGACAGGCCCTGCAGGGCTGTGGTCCTCACCGGTGGTACAAGTCATGTTTTTGAAGTCATGGCTGCAGCGCAAAGCGTTTTCGGGGATATCGTGAAAAGAGCAGATGATCCCAAAACAGCGGTGGCACTTGGACTGAGCCAAAGCAAAAACCAGGCGGAAACAGACTTTCCGGCAGAGGAAATAGGCAGGGACTACTACCGCATGTACATTATGTGCCTCCTAGAGTATGTGGAGGAAGTGGCATACCGGGAAATGCTGTGTATCATGGAAGGGTCCCTACAGCATCCCAGCGATAGAGACTTTGTGAAACGACTGACACCGAGTTTGGATCAAGTGTGGGACAGTGCTGGACATATCCAATGGATCAGAGAGATCACGGAGCGTTTTACTTGGGTCAATAGAAACTATACCATTAAAGAAATCGATCTAGGGAATAGATGTATCACCATGCGGTTTGGTGAGCATTGGGATTGGGATTACGAGCGTGAATCCTTCCGTCATTTGGCGGGCGTTAAGCTGAGATCTGTCGCCGGGCATCTGTATCGGCACCTGATGTATCACGGAAATGAGGAGACAGAGCTGCAGAAATTGATTTACGGACCGGGCGGTGTGCAGGATTACAGAGAGGCAGCAAAGAAAAAAGTTGCACAGAATATTGAATGGGAAGAAAATAGGTTTTCGGAGTTGTTTACCCGGCACTTTACTGCCTGTGTGGATCCGCACCTCATTTCTGATCAGATCAAAAGGATCTGTCCGCCCAAGTTGCTCGCTGAACGGTTTGTGATAGGGGACAGAAGGCAGGGGATCTCCGGATTGTGGAGTAAGCATCGCAAAAAAGAATCCCTGTACGATATGCTCTGTCGGGACAACGACTTGAAAAATTATTTTCACGCTGCCGCAAAAACTGCCTATGAAATGTCCGTGGGGCAGATCTTCTTGCTGCTGTTTGAAGAGGAAGTTGACTTGCAGTAAAACCCGAAAACTATACTACTTTCAAAGGATGAAGAACCATGTACATTGATCAAACCCTGTATGCCGGCCGTCCTGCCGACACCACCGGCCGCCTGGACCGGGAAATTGCCTGCTATGATCTGCTGGATCAGCTGGGCATCCCATACGAGCGCGTGGATCACGATGCCGCCGATACCATCCCCGCCTGCGAGGAGGTGGAGACCTATCTGGGTACCAAGATCTGCAAGAATCTGGTCCTGTGCAACCGACAGAAGACCGACTTCTATCTGCTGCTGATGGATGGCGCAAAGCCCTTCCGCACCAAGGATCTCTCCAAGCAGATCGGCTCCTCCCGCCTCTCCTTCGCTCCTCCTGAGGAGATGGAGAAGTATCTGGGCGTTACCCCCGGCTCCGCCACCGTTCTAGCCATGATGAACGACAAGGACCACAAGGTCAAGCTGATCCTGGACAAGTCCGTGGCTGACTCCCAGCGGTTTGGCTGCCATCCCTGTATGAATACCTCCACTCTGGCCCTGTCCATGGTGGATATCCGCACCAAGTTCCTGCCCCACCTGGGTGTGGAGCCCATGATGGTGGACCTGCCCGATATTCGGGACGAGGAGTGACCTGCCATCCGTAAGAGAACCCATGTTGTCGTACCTGTTTCGACGATGTGGGTTTTCCTATTGATGGGAAATAGGTCTCAACCGGTGGAAATGGGCTGAAAGATATGGTATAATATTTTACTAAATTCATTGGAGGTGGGACCTTCATGCAGATCAGAGGAAGGGCCCTTGCCTTCACCTGGATTGGCTGTTTCCTGGGGGCTGGGTTCGTTTCCGGTCAGGAGATCAGTCAATTTTTCAATCATTTCGGTCTACCTGGCCTGATTGGGCAGGTGATTGCCATCGGCCTGCTGGCTTTGTTGTGCGGTCTTGTGTTTCGGCTTTCGCGGGAGACGGGCAAGGACCAGGTCCATCAGGTGGCAGTGCCTGTGGAGCATCCTGTCCTCCGTGGACTGGCCGGTGGTGTTTCGGTCACCTACATGTACAGCATTTACATCGTCATGTGCGCCGGAGCCGGCACCATGCTGGAGCAGCTCACCGGCAGCCACGGTCTGCGGTTGGTGTCCGGCGCCGTATTTTGCGGGGCTGTCACCCTGGTGGCCATCCGGGGGATGGGAGGGGCTGTTCGGGTCTTTTCCAAAATCATGCCTGTGTTGGTGACCCTGTCTCTCATCGTGGTGACCTGCGCCCTGGTGACCTACGGCAGGGAAGGGATCCGGTTCCTGCCTGCGGACACCCGGAACCCTCTGGTGAACCAATGGGCGCTGGCAGCAGTAACTTTCGTGTCCTACAACTTCCTCTCCGGTCTGGGCACCCTGTCCTCGCTGGGGAACATGGTCCGCTCCGAGAGGGATATCTATGTGGGGGTGATCCTGGGTGGCCTGGTCTTGCTGGTGGTCTCTTTGGGCATCCACTGCGCTATGGCGTCCCTGTCGGTGTGTATGGAGGCCGAGCTTCCCATGCTCTATCTGGCGGGAGAACTGAGCCCCCTGCTGGAAGCCCTGTATGCCATCGTGATCTTTTTGGGGATGTTTGGTGCCTCCATGTCGGTCTTTGTTCCCGTCCCACAATATGTGTTTCGTTTTCCCAAGTTCCGGGGCCGTACCGTTCTGGTTCCGGTGGTTTTGAGTGTCCTGGCCTTTGTGCTGAGCCAGGCTGGGTTTAGCGATCTCATTGGTACGCTCTATCCCATTTACGGTTTTATTGGTTTTGCCTACATTGCGGGCGTGGTGATCCATGCCTGGATGATCCATAGAAAGAAATTGACAGGAGGAGACTATGGTACGAATCAGTAATTTGATCCTGCCTCCCGATGGAGACCCCAGCCTGCTGAAGAAGCGGGCGGCCAAAGCCCTGGGGATCCCTGTGGGGAAGATCCATCAGTGCACCCCTGTGCGTCAGTCCATCGACGCGCGAAAGAAATCCAATGTCCACTATGTGATGACGGTGGATGTTGCCGTCTCTAATGAGGAGGAAGTGGTCCGACGGGCCCAGAACAAAAACGTGACCCTCCAGCCCGAGGCGGCCCCCTACCGGTTCCCCCGGGTGACCCGGACCTCCCTGGCCCGTCCTGTGGTGGTGGGCAGCGGTCCTGCCGGACTTCTGGCTGCCCTGTGTCTGGCCCGGGCCGGGCTGGCTCCCATCCTGTTGGAGCGTGGTCAGGCCCTGGAGCAGCGGGTGAAGGACGTGGAAGCCTTCTGGAAGGGGGGAGACCTGGATCCTGAGTCCAACGTCCAGTTTGGTGAGGGCGGCGCCGGTACCTTCTCTGACGGCAAGCTCACCACTGGCACCCACGACCCCCGGATCGCCCATGTGATGCGTACCTTTGTGGGAGCGGGGGCACCGGAGGATATCCTCTGGCAGCATAAGCCCCATGTGGGCACCGACCTCCTCCGCCATGTGGTGAAGAACATCCGGGAGGAGATCAAGGCCGCCGGGGGAGAGGTCCGCTTCGGCCATCGCCTGGAGGGCATCGCCACCGTGGGGGATCAGCTCACCGAGATCACGGTGGATGACGGTGGTAGCACCTATACCATGGCCTGTGATGCCCTCATCCTGGCTCCCGGCCATTCTGCCCGGGATACCTTCCGGATGCTGAAGGATGCTGGCGCGGTCATGGAGCAGAAGCCCTTCGCCATCGGCGTCCGCATCGAACACCGACAGGACCGGGTCAGCCAGTCCCAGTTCGGTGAGAGCTGGGAGAAACTGCCCCCTGCGGACTACAAGCTGGTCTGCCATCTGCCCAGCGGCCGCACGGCCTATTCCTTCTGTGTCTGCCCCGGGGGACAGATCGTGGCGGCGGCCTCCCATCCTGGCCATCTGGTGACCAACGGCATGAGCAACCGGGCCCGGGATGGAGAATATATCAACGGCGGTTTCTTGGTGAATGTCCGTCCCGAGGATTTCGGCAGTGAGGATCCTCTGGCTGGTGTGGCCTTCCAGGAGATCTGGGAGTCCAAAGCCTATCAATATGGCCGTCCCGGCTACGAGGCCCCTGCCCAGCGGGTGGGTGACTTCCTCCAGGGTACCTCCAGCCCCAACAGCCTTACCAACCGGAGTACCTATCGTCCGGAAGTCTGCTTCGGTGACCTGCGGGAGACGCTGCCCGGCTTCGTCACCGATTCTCTGGCCGAGGCTTTGCCTGCTCTGGACCGGAAGCTCCATGGCTTTGCGGCCCCCGATGCCCTCATGGTGGGCGTGGAGACCCGGTCTTCGTCCCCGGTCCGTCTCCTGCGGGACAAGACCTTCCAGTCCAACATCCGGGGCCTGTACCCCTGCGGCGAGGGTGCCGGTTATGCCGGCGGCATCGTCTCCGCGGCTGTGGATGGCATCCGGGTGGCCGAGGCAGTGGCAGCTCCCATCCAGGGGTAAAGAAATCCCAGCGATTTCCCAAGAGACAGTTGCTTTTATAGGGAGAATCGTAGTATAATAAACTGTTCAAATATTGCGATTTGCGTAATAGCGATAGAGATAAAAGGAGTGAATACCATGGCTGAAGAGATCATCAGCACGAATTTTATTCATGCCATCATTGAGGATGAATTACAGCCCGGCGGCCGCTGCGACGGCAAGAAGGTCCACACCCGTTTCCCCCCCGAGCCCAACGGCTACCTGCATATCGGCCACTGCAAGGCCCTGACCATCGACTTTGGCACTGCCGAGAAGTATGGCGGCATCTGCAACCTGCGTATGGACGACACCAACCCCGCCAAGGAAGACACCGAGTATGTGGACGCCATCCAGGAGGATATCCACTGGCTGGGCTTCGACTGGGACGACCGTTTCTTCTACGGTTCCGACTACTTTGAAAAGACCTACGAGCTGGCTGTGGGCCTCATCAAGAAGGGCCTGGCCTACGTCTGCGAGCTGACCCCTGAGCAGTTCAGAGAGTATCGCGGCGACGTGAACACCCCCGCCCGTTCTCCCTGGCGTGACCGCCCCATCGAGGAGAGCCTGGATCTCTTCGAGCGCATGAAGAACGGCGAGTTCCAGGAGGGTCAGTACACCCT